>NZ_JBYIQP010000030.1:0-72179 GCF_057707665.1 Actinacidiphila sp. bgisy167
TCTTTGTCAGTTCTTGGTGATCTGTTCGAGTTCAGCGAGGGCGGCCCGCTGGAGGGCGTCGAGCTCGGCGCAGCCGGCGACGGCGAGGTCGAGGAGGCTGTTGAGTTCCTTGCGGTCGAAGGGCTGGCCTTCGGCGGTGCCCTGGACTTCGACGAAGCGGCCGTCGCCGGTGCAGACGACGTTCATGTCGGTCTCGGCGCGGACGTCTTCCTCGTAGCAGAGGTCGAGCATGGGGACGCCGTCGATGATGCCGACGCTGACGGCTGCGACGGTGTCGCTGAGGGGCTGGGCCTTGGCGCGGACGAGTTTGCGGCCGTGCATCCAGGCGACGGCGTCGGCGAGGGCGACGTAGGCGCCGGTGATGGCCGCGGTGCGGGTGCCGCCGTCGGCCTGGAGGACGTCGCAGTCGAGGACGACGGTGTTCTCGCCGAGCGCCTTGTAGTCGATGACGGCGCGCAGGGAGCGGCCGATGAGGCGGGAGATCTCGTGCGTGCGGCCGCCGATCTTGCCGCGGACGGACTCGCGGTCGCCGCGGGTGTTGGTGGAGCGGGGCAGCATGGCGTACTCGGCGGTGACCCAGCCTTCGCCGCTGCCCTTGCGCCAGCGGGGGACGCCCTCGGTGACGGAGGCGGTGCAGAGGACCTTGGTGTCGCCGAAGGAGACCAGGACGGATCCTTCGGCGTGCTTGCTCCAGCCGCGCTGGATGGTGACGGGGCGGAGCTCTTCGGGGGTGCGGCCGTCGATACGAGACATGCCGTCGAGCCTAGTCGCAGCGCGGCGCGGGGCCCGTGCCGGTCCTGGAACGGGCCCCGTGCGGGTGAGGTCGGGGTGGTGGTCCGGCGGTCAGCGCCGGGTCACATCATGTCCTCGATGTCGGCGGCGATGGGGTCGGCGTCGGTGCCGATGACGACCTGGATGGCGGTGCCCATCTTGACGACGCCATGGGCTCCGGCGGCCTTGAGCGCGGCCTCGTCGACGAGCGAGGCGTCCTTGACCTCGGTGCGGAGACGGGTGATGCAGCCCTCGACCTCTTCGATGTTGTCGAGCCCGCCGAGCCCGGCGACGATCTTCTCTGCCTTGCTGGCCATCTGTACTCCTGGTTTGGTCGGCCGTTCGGTCCGATTTCACACGGTAATGCAGTGATGGAACGCCTTTGCGGGGATCCATGAGTGTCCCAGCCGCGCCGCAACTGGTCTACACCACACTACCGCCGGGAGGTGGCCCATGGGTTCGGACGCCTCCGCGGCCGCCCCGCGTCCGAGCCGGACGCGGGGCTCCGCGCTCTTCCAGGGACTGCAGAAGATGGGGCGCAGTCTGCAGCTGCCGATCGCGGTGCTGCCGGCGGCGGGCATCTTGAACCGGCTCGGCCAGGACGACGTCTTCGGCCCCGAGGGGCTGGGCTGGAACGCGGTGGCGAACGTCTTCGACGGCGCCGGCGGCGCGCTGCTGGACGGTTCGCTGGGGCTGCCGCTGCTGTTCGCGGTCGGCGTCGCCATCGGCATGGCGCGTAAGGCGGACGGCTCGACGGCGCTGGCGGCGGTGGCCGGCTACCTCGTCTACTACGGGGTGCTGCACCAGTTCCCGCAGGACTGCCCGAAGGGGACGGCCTTCCTGGCGACGAGCACCATCAGCGGGGCGTGCATCCCTCAGGGGACGCCCGCAGCCGCCATCCCGGCCGCGTACCAGAATCCGGGGGTGTTCGGCGGGATCGTCATCGGGCTGCTCACCGCGTTCTTCTGGCAGCGCTACCACCGCACGAAGCTGGTGGACTGGCTGGGCTTCTTCAACGGCCGCCGCCTGGTGCCGATCATCATGGCGTTCGTGGCGATCGCCTTCGCGGTGCTGTGCGTGTTCGTCTGGCCGCCGATCGGTGCGGGGCTCACCGCGTTCAGCCAGTGGCTCACGGACCTGGGCTCGTACGGGGCGGGGATCTTCGGTGTGGCGAACCGGGCGCTGCTGACGGTGGGGCTGCACCAGTTCCTCAATGTCTTCGTGTGGTTCCAGTTCGGCAGTTTCACCAAGCCGGACGGGACGGTGGTGCACGGGGACATCACCCGCTTCCTGCAGGGTGATCCGACGGCGGGGCAGTTCACCTCGGGGTTCTTCCCGATCATGATGTTCGCCCTCCCGGCCGCCGCGCTGGCGATCACGCACTGCGCCCGTCCGGCCCGCCGCAAGGAGGTGGGGGGCCTGATGCTGTCGGTGGCGCTGACCTCGTTCGTGACGGGCATCACGGAGCCGATCGAGTACTCGTTCCTCTTCGTGGCGCCGGCGCTGTACGCGATCCACACGGTGCTGACCGGGGTGTCCATGGCGGTGACGTGGGCCTTGGGCGTGCACGACGGTTTCGCGTTCTCGGCGGGGCTGATCGACTACGTCATCAACTGGAACCTGGCGACGAAGCCGTGGTTGATCGTCCCGATCGGGCTGGTTCTCGCGGCGGTGTACTACGCGGTCTTCCGCTTCGCGATCACCAGGTTCGACCTGGCGACTCCGGGGCGCGAACCGGAGGAGGTCGCGGAGGGGATGGAGCGGGACAACGTCAAGGCGTAGCAGGGGCGCCACGCTCTGGAGTGCGGTCTAGACCACACGCGAGGAGGCTTTCCCCGAACCTGCGGAGTACAGGTTAATACTGGTCTACACCACCAGGTGGTTCAGACCAGGAGGACCCCCATGACAACCGCCACCGCATCGGCGGCGCCCGCAGCGAAGAAGCGGGGCTCCGGCCTTTTCCAGGGCCTGCAGAAGGTCGGCCGCAGCCTGCAGCTGCCGATCGCCGTTCTGCCGGCGGCGGGACTCATGGTCCGTCTCGGCCAGGACGACGTCTTCGGCCCCAAGGGGCTGGGCTGGGACCACGTGGCTTCCGTCTTCGACAAGGCGGGTGGCGCGCTCACCGGCGCCCTGCCTCTGCTGTTCTGCGTCGGCGTCGCCATCGGCTTCGCCAAGAAGGCCGACGGCTCGACCGCCCTCGCGGCCGTCGTCGGCTTCCTCGTCTACAGCAAGGTGCTGGAGGCGTTCCCCGTCACGGAGGCCAAGGTCCAGGCCGGTGCGGACATCGCCGCGAAGTACAACGACCCCGGCGTCCTCGGCGGCATCATCATGGGTCTGCTCGCCGCCGTCCTGTGGCAGCGGTACCACCGCACCAAACTGGTCGATTGGCTCGGATTCTTCAACGGCCGCCGCCTGGTGCCGATCATCATGGCGTTCGTCGGCATCGTCGTAGGGGTCTTCTTCGGCCTGGTCTGGGAGCCCATCGGCAACGGCATCAGCCACTTCGGCGAGTGGATGACGAGTCTCGGGGCGGCCGGCGCCGGCCTGTTCGGGCTGGTCAACCGCGCGCTGATCCCGATCGGCATGCACCAGTTCGTCAACACGGTGGCCTGGTTCCAGCTGGGCGACTTCACCGACGCCGCCGGCAAGGTCGCGCACGGCGACTACGGCCGGTTCCTCGCGGGCGACCCCAGCGCAGGCATGTACATGTCCGGCTTCTTTCCGGTCATGATGTTCGCGCTCCCGGCGGCAGCCCTAGCGATCGCGCATTCCGCCCGCCCCGAGCGCCGCAAGGCCGTGCTGGGCATGATGACCTCGCTCGCGCTGACCTCGTTCGTCACGGGCGTCACCGAGCCGATCGAGTTCTCGTTCATGTTCGTCGCCCCGCTGCTGTACGTGGTGCACGCCGTCCTGACCGCCGTCTCCCTGGCCGTCACCTGGGCGCTGGGCGTGCACGCGGGCTTCAACTTCTCCGCCGGTCTGATCGACTACGCCCTCTACTGGAAGCTCGACACGAAACCCTGGCTGATCATCCCCATCGGCCTGGTGTTCGCGGTGATCTATTACGTGGTCTTCCGCTTCGCGATCACCAAGTTCAACCTCCCCACCCCAGGCCGCGAGCCGGAGGACGAGCTCGAGGACGCCGCCAAGGCGTAGCGCCCGGCACCGCTCAGGCCGAAGCCCCTGGAACCGCAGCTGCGGTTCCGGGGGCTTCGTGCCGTTCGGACAGGACCGGTCAGATCTCGTAGACCGCGCCGGCCTTCGCCACCTCGACGGGGCCGTCGTAGACCTCGCGGGCGTGCTCGAGGTTGATCTGCGGGTCGGTCCACGGCGGGATGTGGGTGAGCACCAAACGCCTGGCACCCGCGCGCTCGGCGTACTGGCCGGCCTGACGGCCGTTGAGGTGCAGGTCGGGGATGTCCTCCTTGCCGTGGGTGAAGGAGGACTCGCACAGGAACAGGTCGGTGCCCTCGGTGAGGGTGCGCAGCGCGTCGCACGGACCGGTATCACCCGAATAGGTGAGGGAGCGACCGGCGTGCTCGACACGGAAGCCGTACGCCTCGACGGGGTGGCTGACGACGTCGGCCGTGACGCTGAAGGGGCCGATGCGGAAGGTGCCGGGTTCGAGGGTGCGGAAGTCGAAGACCTCGCTCATGCACTTCTCGTCGGGCACGTCCCCGTACGCGCCGGCCAGCCGCCGCTCGGTGCCCGCCGGGCCGTAGACGGGGATGGCGTGGGCGGGGCCGCCCTCGTGGCGGTAGTAGCGCGCGACGAAGTACCCGCACATGTCGATGCAGTGGTCGGCGTGCAGATGGCTCAGGAGGATGGCGTCGAGGTCGTAGAGACCGCAGTGGCGCTGCAGCTCGCCGAGGGCGCCGTTGCCCATGTCGAGGAGCAGCCGGAAGCCGTCGGCCTCGATGAGGTAGCTCGAGCAGGCCGATTCCGCGGACGGGAACGAACCCGAGCAGCCGACGACGGTGAGCTTCATGTGCAGAAACCTCCGTGGATCGTTCCGGGGGTCTTGCGTTGGCGCGCCACGACGCCCCCCCGCTCCGCAGGGGGAGGGGGGAGGGGCGGGAGCGACCCGCCGTGTGTTCTTGAGCGTAAGGCGCACGGCGGGCGCGTGCTCCTTCGCGGAGCCCTGTTGTGGGCGGAATCACCAGTACGGCGCCCCCCGTCGCCGGGTGTCCGGCGGGCGGGGGCGCCGTGGGAGGGCGGCTCAGGCCCAGAGCTGGCCGTGCAGGGCTGCGACCGCTTCCTCGGTGGACGCGGCGGTGTAGATGCCGGTCGACAGGTACTTCCAGCCCCCGTCGGCGACGACGAACACGATGTCGGCGCGTTCTCCGGCGCGTTCGGCCTTGCGGGCCACGCCGAGGGCGGCGTGCAGGGCGGCTCCGGTGGAGACGCCGGCGAAGATGCCCTCCTGCTGGAGCAGTTCGCGGGTGCGGCGGACGGCGTCCTCGGAGCCGACGGAGAAGCGGGTGGTGAGGACGGACTCGTCGTACAGCTCGGGGATGAAGCCCTCGTCGAGGTTGCGCAGTCCGTAGACGAGGTCGTCGTAGCGGGGCTCGGCGGCGACGATCTGCACGCCGGGGACCTTTTCGCGCAGGTAGCGGCCGACGCCCATGAGGGTGCCGGTGGTGCCGAGACCGGCGACGAAGTGGGTGACGGAGGGGAGGTCGGCGAGGATCTCGGGACCGGTGCCTGAGTAGTGGGCGCCGGCGTTGTCGGGGTTGCCGTACTGGTAGAGCATCACCCAGTCGGGGTGCTGCTCCGCCAGTTCCTTGGCGACGCGGACGGCGGTGTTGGAGCCGCCGGCGGCCGGGGAGGGGATGATCTCGGCGCCCCACATCGTCAGCAGCTCGCGCCGTTCGGACGAGGTGTTCTCCGGCATGACGCAGACCATGCGGTAGCCCTTGAGCCGGGCGGCCATGGCGAGCGAGATGCCGGTGTTGCCGGAGGTGGGTTCGAGGATCGTGCAGCCGGGGGTGAGGCGTCCGGCGCGTTCGGCCTGCTCGATCATGTGCAGGGCCGGGCGGTCCTTGACGGAGCCGGTGGGGTTGCGGTCCTCCAGCTTGGCCCAGACGGAGACCTCGGCGGAGGGGAACAGGCGCGGCAGCCGTACCAGCGGGGTGTTGCCGACGGCTGCCAGCGGGCTGTCGTACCGCATCAGCGCGCGCCGCCGAGGTGGGCGCTCGGACCGCTGCCGCCGGCGACGGCGGGGAGGATCGTCACGCTGTCGCCGTCGGTGAGCTTGGTGGTGATGCCGTCAAGGAAGCGCACGTCCTCGTCGTTGAGGTAGACGTTCACGAAGCGCCGCAGCTCGCCGCCGTCGACGATGCGCTCGCGGATGCCGGCATGGCGGGTGTCGAGGTCGGCGAGGAGTTCGTCGAGGGTGCTGCCACTGCCTTCGACGGCCTTGGCGCCGCCGGTGTAGGTGCGGAGGATGGTCGGGATGCGGACCTCGATGGCCATGCGTCGGCTCCAAGGGTGCGTGAATACGGCGGGAAGGCGGGGGTGGCGCGCGGTGACGGCGCTCAGGCGCACGGACATGCCGCGCTGGCGAGGCGGCACAGGTCGACGTGCAGCCGCGCCACGAGCAGCGTGCCCGGCGCCTTGTCGCTCACGTCGAGGGAAACCATGGGGTCATCGTATCGATTCCCCCCGGGCCCGGGAGATGGGCGTCCCAGGATCCGGGACGCGCTGTCTCAGGCGTACGAGTCGACGACCTCGACGGGCTCTTCGGCGACATCGCCGTCCACGATGCGAAACGAGCGGAACTGGAAAGGGCCCGCGTCGTCGGTGTCGGCGGTGGAGACCAGCACGTAGTGGGCGCCGGGCTCGTTGGCGTAGGAGATGTCGGTGCGCGAGGGATAGGCCTCGGTGGCGGTGTGGGAGTGGTAGATGACCACCGGTTCCTCGTCGCGGTCGTCGAGTTCGCGGTAGAGCCCCAGCAGGTCGATGGAGTCGAACTCGTAGAAGGTGGGCGAGCGGGCCGCGTTGAGCATCGGGATGTGCCGCTCGGGCCGGTCGCTGCCGGCCGGGCCGGCGATCACGCCGCAGGCCTCGTCCGGGTGGTCGGCGCGCGCGTGGGCGACGAGTGCGTCGTACAGGGCGCGGGTGATGGTCAGCATGGTCGCCAGGATAGGTAAGGGGGTGGCCGTGCGGCACCCGCCCCCCGGAGGGGTCGGCTGCCGCGCCCTGCGGGGACCGGAGGGTTCACTCCTGGGCGAGGGCCGGTACCGGGTCGCCGGGGGTGCGCCGCTTGAGCAGGAGGTAGCCGGTGCCCAGCAGCGCCGACCAGACGGCCCAGACGTAGAGGCCGAGGCGGGTGTCCGGGTCGGTCGCCATCAGTCCGACGACGAAGAGCAGCGCGGCGATGGCGCACCAGTTGGTGACGGGGGCGCCGGGCATGCGGAAGTCGGAGGCGGGCAGCAGGCCGGCGCGGACTCTGGCGCGGTAGCGCAGGTGCGCGGCGAGGATCATGATCCAGGTCCACAGGCCGGCGCAGGTCGCGACGGAGGTGATGTAGACGAAGGCCTTGTCCGGGGAGACGACGTTGACGATCACGCCGATGCCCATGACGAGGGTCGACACGACGAGTGCGGGCAGCGGCAGCCGCCGTCCGCTGAGCTTCGCCACGGCCCGGGGCGCCTCGCCGTTGACGGCCAGGCCGCGCAGCATGCGGCCGGTGGAGTAGATGCCGGAGTTGCAGGACGACAGGGCGGCGGTGAGGACGACGAAGTTCATGATCCCGGCGGCGGCGGGGATGCCGACCCGGGCGAAGACCTGGACGAAGGGGCTGACGCCCGGGTCGTAGGTGGTCCAGGGGAAGACGGACAGCAGGACGACCAGCGTGCCGACATAGAAGACGCCGATGCGGACCGGGATGGTGTTGATCGCCTTGCGCAGGGTCGGCTTGGGGTCCTTGGCCTCGCCCGCGGTGGTGCCGACGAGTTCGACGCCGAGGTAGGCGAAGATCACGCCCTGCATGGCGAGCATGGCCTGCCAGGCGCCGTTGGGTGCGAAGCCGCCGTCGGCCCACAGGTGGGTGATGGAGGCGGTGTCGCCGGCGGCGGAGAAGCCGAAGGTCAGGACTCCGGCACCAATGACGATCATCGCGACGATCGCCGTGACCTTGATCGTCGAGAACCAGAACTCCAGCTCGCCGAAGATCCCGACCGAGACGAGGTTGGCGACGAACAGCGCCACGAGGGCGACCGCGGCGGTGGACCAGACCGGGACCGACGGCCACCAGAAGTTGATGTAGGCGCCCGCGACGGTGACCTCGGTCATGCAGACGGTGGCCCACAGGGCCCAGTACGACCAGCCCGTGGCGAAGCCGGCGAGGGGTCCGAAGAACTCGCGGGCGTGGTCGGCGAAACTGCCGGAGGAGGGGCGATGGGTGAGGAGTTCGCCGAGGGCCCGCATGATGAAGAAGATCACCAGGCCGGCGCCGGCGTAGCAGGCGATCAGGCTGGGCCCGATGGCGGCGATGCCCTTGCTGGACCCGTAGAAGAGGCCGGTGCCGATGGCGCCGCCGATCGCGATCATCTGCACCTGGCGGGCGCCGAGTCCGCGCCGGTAGCCCTCCTCCGGATCGGCTCCCGGGGCGCCGCCGCCGGATTCGTGCCGCTCGACCTGCGTCGAGGTCATGTCGCTGCGCCTTTCTCCCTGCCCGTCCGGCCGTGCGGGCCCGGGTCGGGTTCCGGTCCCCCCCGGGTGGTGCAGGTGCGCGCCGGGGCCGGCCGGGCGGGCGACCTGTCGCGACGGGGTGGCGTCGCGGCGGGTGGCCGAGCGTGTGGATCACGGGGGTGCGCGCCGGGCACGCAGCGCAAATGTGGCACACGGCACAGGGAGTTGCCGACCGAAGGTGCGCCGAATGGGGGTGCGGCCGGACTTCGCGGCCACCGGCCCCGGTGGCCCAGCCGACCCGGAGACGCGGCCGCCCCGGTGGCCCAGCCGACCTGGAGACGCGGCAGCCCCGGTGGCCCAGCCGACCCGGAGACGCGGCAGCCCCGGAGGTCCGGCCGACCCGGAGACGCGGCAGCCCCGGAGGCCCAGCCGACCCGGAGACGCGGCCGCCCCGGTGGCCCAGCCGACCCGGAGACGCGGCCGCCCCGGAGGCCCAGCCGACCCGGAGACGCGGCCGCCCCGGAGGCCCAGCCGACCCGGAGACGCGGCAGCCCCGGAGGCCCAGCCGACCTGCGGCACAGGCGCCCCTGGTCGAGGGGCGCCCCCGCGTCACGGCATGAGGGTCTCCACCAGGCTCTCCTGGAGCGCCCCGAGCCAGAGGTAGGCCATGACGAGCGGTTTGCGCGGGTCGGAGTCCGGCAGCCGGTACAGCTCGCTGTTCTCGTCGTCGCTGATCTCCAGCCGGGCGCCCATGGTCAGTCGCAGGTCGTTGAGGGCGCCGAGCCACTGGCGCGCCTGCCCGGCGTCGAGGGTCAGCACCGCTCCCCCGTCGCCGCCGGCGGTCAGCGCGTCGAGGCTGCGGACGACGGCGAGGGCGTCGTCGCGTTTGCGGGCGCGCAGGTCGTTCTCGGTGAAGCGGCGGAACTCCGAGGAGTCGGCCTCCTCCTCGTAGGCGTCCGGGAAGAGCCGGGCGAGCGCCGGGTCCTCGGGGGGCCGGGTGGGGCCCTCCGCGAAGAGCTCGGCCAGCGGGTCGGCGGGCTCGGCGGTGTCCGCGGCGCCGGGGCCGATCAGTTCCAGGAGCTGCACGGCCAGGCTGCGCAGGATGGAGATCTCGACCTCGTCGAGCGCGATGGCGGCGCCGCCTTCGGCAGCGGTCTGGAAGTAGCCGGGCATGTCGGTATCAGCCGTCCCTCAGGGGCTCGGTGGTCGTCTCGGTGGTCGTCCGGGTGTGTCGCGTCGGTGGTCCGGCGTCGCTGTCCCGCCTCGCGTCCCGCGGCCTCAGCGGTCCTGCGTGAGGGTGGCCCACAGCCCGTACCCGTGCATCGCCTGCACGTCGCGTTCCATCTCCTCGCGCGTGCCGCTGGACACCACGGCCCGGCCCTTGTGGTGCACGTCGAGCATGAGCTTGGTGGCCTTGTCCTTCGGGTAGCCGAAGTACGCCTGGAAGACGTAGGTCACGTAGCTCATCAGATTGACCGGGTCGTTGTGGACGACAGTCACCCAGGGAACGTCCGGGGACGGCACCTCGAAGGGGGCCTCGCTCGACTCGGTCCGCTCGATCTCTGCGGGGGCGACACTCACGTGACCCATGCTGTCACCAGACGGTGCCCGCAGGGAAACCGGCCCCCGGGAAATCGTCACTCTGACGAAATAGGGGTAGCATCCTCAGCCATGAGCACTGCAGACCTGGGGCTGCCTGTCATGGTCCCCTCCACCGCGCTGTTCACCGACCGGTACGAGCTGACCATGCTGCAGGCCGCGCTGCGCAGCGGCACCGCCCACCGGCGTTCGGTGTTCGAGGTGTTCACCCGCCGACTGCCCGAAGGGCGGCGCTACGGGGTGGTGTGCGGCACGGGCCGGGTACTGGACGCCGTGGAGAACTTCCGCTTCGACGGCGACATCCTGTCCTTCCTGGAACGGGAGCGGGTGGTGGACGGGCCCACCCTCGAGTGGCTGGCCGGGTACCGCTTCCGCGGCGACATCCACGGCTATCCCGAGGGCGAGGTGTACTTCCCCGGCTCACCGATCATGCGGATCGAGGGCACCTTCGCCGAGGCGGTGCTGCTGGAGACGGTGGTGCTGTCGATCCTCAACCACGACTCGGCGATCGCGGCCGCCGCCTCCCGGATGGCCGTGGCCGCCGCGGGCCGGCCGCTGATGGAGATGGGCGCACGCCGCACCCACGAACTGGCCGCGGTCGCGGCCTCCCGCGCGGCCTACGTCGGGGGCTTCGCCTCCTCCAGCAACCTGGCCGCCGGGTTCCGCTACGGCCTGCCGACCATCGGCACCAGCGCGCACGCCTTCACCCTGCTCCACGACGACGAGCGGGGCGCGTTCACCGCGCAGGTCGAGTCGCTCGGCCGCGGCACCACCTTGCTGGTCGACACCTTCGACGTGGCCACGGCCGTCCGGGCCGCCGTGGAGATCGCCGGCCCCGAACTCGGGGCCGTGCGCATCGATTCCGGGGACCTGCTGCTGCTCGCCCACCGGGTGCGGCAGCAATTGGACGATCTGGGGGCGCGCAAGACCCGCATCGTGGTGACCTCGGACCTGGACGAGTACGCCATCGCCTCGCTGGCCGCGGCGCCGGTCGACGCGTACGGGATCGGCACCTCCCTGGTGACCGGCAGCGGGCATCCGACCTGCTCGATGGTCTACAAGCTCGTCGCCCGCGCCGCCTCCGCCGACCCCGGCGCCCCCCTGGTGCCGGTCGCCAAGAAGTCGATGGGCGGCAAGACCAGCATCGGTGGGCGCAAGTGGGCGGCCCGGCGGGTGGACGCCGACGGCGTCGCCGAGGCCGAGGTGCTCGGCACCGGACCGGTACCCGGGCCGCTGGCGGACCGGCAGTTGCTGGTGCCGCTGGTGCTGGGCGGCGAGACCGTCGGCCGGGAGCCGCTGGACAGCGCCCGTGCCCGCCACATCGAGGCACGTGCCGCACTGCCGCTGTCGGCGACGCAGCTGTCGCGCGGCGAGCCGGTGCTGCCCACCGAGTACATCACCCACTGATCGCCGCAGGCGCCCTGCCGCGGCGGGGCGCCGCTCACTACAGTCGGTAAGGACGGGACGCCGACGAGAAAGGACCGGACGCCATGCACCGCGCACTGATCGTCGTGGACGTGCAGAACGACTTCTGCGAGGGCGGCAGCCTGCCCGTCGCCGGCGGCGCGGAGGTCGCCGCCGCCATCACCGACCTGGTCGGGGACGCCACCGCCGGCTACCGGCACGTGGTGGCCACCCGCGACCACCACGTCTCCCCGGGCGAGCACTTCTCCGATCACCCCGACTTCGTCCGCACCTGGCCGCACCACTGCGTCGCCGGCACCGAGGGCGCCGGCTTCCACCCGAACTTCGCGCCGGCGGTCGCCTCGGGCGCGGTGGAGGCGGTCTTCGACAAGGGCGCCTACGCGGGCGCCTACAGCGGTTTCGAGGGCGTCGACGAGAACGGCACCGGGCTGGCGCAGTGGCTGCGCCAGCGCGGGGTGTCCGAGGTCGACGTGGTCGGCATCGCCACCGACCACTGCGTGCGGGCGACCGCGCTGGACGCCGTGCGGGAGGGCTTCCGCACCCGGGTGCTGCTCGACCTGACGGCGGGCGTCATGCCGGAGACGACCGAGCGGGCGCTGGAGGAGCTGCGTACGGCCGGCGCCGAGCTGTCCGGCAAGCCGGTCGTCCGCGAACGGGCCTGACGGCCGCCCGAGGGGGGCGGACTTCCGCGGGCCGTATCCGGTTCAGCGGCGGACGGTCGGGCCGAGCAGTGCCGCGATGGACTGCCAGGGGGCGGCGGGCGCCGAGGGGATGCGGCGCCAGACGAGTCCCTCGGGGTGGTGGAGGACGGCGTTGATCTCGTCGGCCGTCGGGGGCTCCATGTTGCCGACGAGGCGGACGGCGCGAAAGCCGAGGTTGCGCAGGCGGGTCAGCGCGCGCTGCCGGTTGACCGCGACGACGAGCACCCTGATGTGCTCCTCCGCGGCTCCGCCGGGCGAGGGCAGCCGGAGGGCCACGACGACGTCGCCGCTGGGAAGCCTGGTGAACCCGCCGCTGGCCATAAGCACATGATCCGCAGATCGGCCCCCGTCCACCAGAGGGCGGGGGCCGATCAGGTCACTTCGCGCGGTGCGTGATCACTTCTTTCCGGAGGGGCCGACCTTGACGGTGACGGTGCTGCCGTCCTTGGCCTCGTGGAGGATCGTGATCCGGGTGTTGCTCGGGGTCGTATTCACGCTGCCCGTGGGGTTCTCCGCGGACCAGTAGGGGTTCCTGTCGTCGAAGACCGTGACTCCCGGCTGGCTCGCGACCTTGGTCGCGACGCCGTTCTTGTGCAGGGTCAGGGCGTCGGTGCGGGCCGCGGTGAAGGTGGCGTCGTAGGCCTGCACGCGGTTGCGCATGAGCGTGCCGTCGTTCCACTTCAGCGCCTTGGGGTGGGCGTCGATCGGCAGGATCCGGCCGGCACCCGGGTGGGCACTGACGTTGTTGTCCCGCATCGAGGTGTCCCACAGCCAGATCAGCAGGCCGTTCTGGTAGGCGTAGTGCTCGACCCAGTTCTCCTTGCTGGTGGCCCAGCCGAAGTTGTAGGGGCCGACCTTCAGGGTCTGGTCGTACGAGACGTACTGCCGGTTCTCCGCGATGTAGTACTGCGGGAACTCCTCGGAGTACGTGGCACCCTTGATCGTGAAGCCCTTGGCGGTCCACCCGTTGTCACCGGACTCCGCGCCGTCGCTGAAGACGGTCGCGCCGTCGGCGGTCAGGGTGATCGCGTCGGCGAGGAAGCCCTTCTGGGCCACGCCGCCGTCGGACTGGTAGCGGAAGCGGAGCTTGACCGACTGGCCGGCGTAGGCGTCCAGCGGGAACGCCATGTCCTGGTAGGAGGCCGCGGTGCCGGTCAGGGCGGGCTTGCCGCTGGCGTCGTGCGGGAGCGGGGCGCCGCCGATGGTGCCGTCGACGGCCGTCCAGGTGGCGCCGCCGTCGGTGGACACCTCGGTGTAGAGGTAGTCGTAGTCCGTCTCGATGTCGTACCAGCCCTTGAGGGACAGGCTCGCCGAGGTCTTGCCGGTGAGGTCGACATCGCGGGTGAGCGTGTTGCTCAGGTTGTCGCCGCTGCCGCTCCACCACTGCTTGGCGCCCTCGGCCGGGACGGCCAGTTCGCTCGTCACGCTCTTCGGCGGGAGCGCGACGATCAGGGCCTGCTTCCTGGCGGTGTTGTACTCGGCGACGCCCAGGGTGCTGAGGGAGGTCTTGCCTGCCGTGGCGAGGTCGTAGTTCAGCCAGCCCAGCTGCAGCTTGTCCCAGGCCGTCATGTCGCCGGGCCGGTCGCCGATGGCGTCCTTGCCGGTGCCGAGCCACGAACCGGACGACATCAGCGTCCAGAAGGCGGTGGAGTTCTCCGCCCTGTTGGTGGTGTCGTAGTGGTCCGGCAGACCGAGGTCGTGGCCGTACTCATGGGCGAAGACGCCGAGGCCGCCGTTCTCCGGCTGGACGGTGTAGTCGCCGACCCAGACGCCGGTGTCGCCGATCTGGGTGCCGCCGAGCAGGTTGCCCTGCGGGCCGGTCGAGCCCTGGTCGCTGCCGAACGCGTACCAGCGGTGGGCCCAGATCGCGTCCTCGCCCTGGGCGCCGCCGCCGGCGGACTCGTCCTCGCCGGCGTGCACGATCTGGAAGTGGTCGATGTAGCCGTCGGGCTCGTTGAAGTCGCCGTCGCCGTCGTAGTCGTAGCGGTCCCACTGGTCGTACTCGGCCAGCTTCGCCTTGATCTGGGCGGCGGTGTCACCGGCGGCCTTGCGCGCGTCGACCCACTTGTTCACCGCGTCCGCGACGAGGTACCAGGCGCAGTTGTCGCACTTGTTGCTGCCGTACCGGGCCTCGTTCCAGTCGACCTTGACCCAGTCGGCGACCTCGCCCGCGACCGAGTAGCGGCCGGAGGACTGCCTCTCGTAGTACGTGGCCACGGATTCATCACCCTTGGCCTTCGAGAAGTACAGGTCCTGGAAGTGCTGGCGGTTGTAGTCCGCCTGCCAGTCCGTGCTGTTGTCCGTGCTGCGGTCGGGCTCGGCTATCTCGTTGTGCACGGGACCGGGCGTTCCGCCGTACGCGGGGTCGGTCTTGGTCCCGAACTCGGCGAGGATCACGAAGATCTTGTCGGTCTTCTCGCGCGCGAGCTCGACGTACTTGTTCTTGCCGAGCTTCACGACGCCTGACGCGCCGCGGTCCTCGATCTTCGACTTGCCTGAGATGACCTGCTCGATCGCCTGCTGGCGCTGGGCGGACTGACGCTCGCTCAGCGGGCCCTTCAGATCGTGCTCGACGCGCTCCGCTCGCGCCGGGTCGTGCCGTACGACACGCCCGGTCTGCGGGTCGGCCTGGGCTGCCGCGACGGGGAAGGCTGTGGCGCCTATCGCGACGATCGCCACGGCCAGAGCGGCGGATCTGATGGTCCGTCGTTGGCTTATCACGATGTATGACCTCCCTGGGTGGGGGACATTGCATCGGAGTGGGGCCCAAAAAAACAGATCTTGACTTGTACATGACCGACGAGTACGGTGAGCGACCATTTGGTAGCACATAGCGGGCACATAGCGGACACCGCGGTCAGGACGCGCACGTTTCACCCCAACCCGCCATGGCCGATGGGAGGGTGATGCGACCGTGCGCCCCCCGTGCTCCACACCGTGGGTCAGGTCGCGCTTACCGGGTGTTCCGCGCGGGCATCTCGCAGCGTAGGGTCGATGGTCGGCGTGCCACTCCCGAACCGCCGTGAACCGGCCCTGGCCGAGGCTCCGCCACACACGACGCCTGAGGACGGATCAGCCATGCCGCGTCCCACCCCCGCTCAGCTGACGTACGGTTCGGCGACCGTGGTGCTCGCCACCCTCGCGATGCTGCTGCTCTCCGAGGCGAGATCGGGCGTGGCGGTGGTGGTCGTCGCCGCGGCGGGCCTGGCGCTCGGCGTCCTGGTCGCTGTGACGGCGGCGATCCCGCCCGCCGTGCGCCGCGCGAAGCGCGCGCGGCCCACCGAGCGGCACCCGGTCCCGCGGGCCCGCGTCCGGGGCACCACCGAAGGCCGCCTGGGCGGACACTCCTTGCGCCGCTGAGCACCGCCCCGCCTCCCCGCCGGACAACGACGGCCCCGGAGCGGACGCTCCGGGGCCGTCGTTGACGTCGGGGTCTGTCAGACCTTCACGACGACGGTCTTGGCCGCCTTGTCGTGCCAGCACTGACGGTACGGCTTGTCCCACAGGTGCCACAGGACGTTCAGCAGCGGCAGCAGAAAGCCCACGCAGGGGATCACGTTGCCGGCGACGCTGATACCGGCGTACGTACCGGCGCGGGCCCAGGCCGCGTTGCCCGGGACGCTGCCGTCGGCGAGCCGCGCCACGCGGATCTTCATGACCTTCTTGCCGATGGTCTGGCCGCTGGACTTCAGCATCAGCGCTTCGTACAGGAAGCTGGCGACACCGACGATGAGCGAGACCACGACCACCTTGCCGAGGTCGTCCGGGTCCGTGAAGGACGCGCCGAACGCCATGCTGAGGACGAAGGCGAGGACAAGGAAGATCGCCCCGTCGATGAGCCGGGCGACGAAGCGCTGGCCGCTTCCGGCCAGCGGGGGCATGCCCGCCAGGGCCGGGTCCGTCGGCATCTGGCCGTAGCCGGGCCCCTGCTGCGGATAGGCGTAAGGCGACTGTTGCTGCGGGAACGGCTGCTGGTCGTAAGGGTTCTGGCCCTGGGGGTACGGCTGCTGGCCGTACGGCTGCTCACCGTACGGGTTCTGGCCCCCCGAGCCGCCCTGCGGATAACCGTAGCCGGGCGGTTGATTCGAACTCATGGGACGAGTAAATCAGCCGGGCATGACGACGCATAGACGCCGGATGGTCACGGCCCTGCGACGATCACCCGAAGCCCGCCTCACCCCACGGAGACCACCACGGTTTGCCCCGCTTTGTCGTGCAGGCACTGGCGATACGGCTTGTCCCAGGTGCACCAGAGCACTTCGATGACCCAGAAGACCTCACCGCAGCACGGGACGATCGGCACCAGCGAGTAGACCGACTCCCGCTTCAGCGCCGCCGGGGCCGTCGGCTTGGCGCCGTCGGCGAGCATGCCGACGCGCACCCGCAACAGCTTCTTGCCGAGGCTCTGCCCGTACCGGGTGAGCATGAACACCTGGTAGGCCAGATAGACCACGGCGTAGATCACGCTCTGGGAGAACACCGCGCCGGTGGCGTTGTAGTCGTAGTTCCAGATCAGCCCGGTGAGGCCGTAGACGGGGATGCCGATGACGAGCGCGTCGACGATGCGTGCGGCCAGCCTGCGCCCCCGGTTCGCCAACGGGGGCATGCCCGCAAGGGGATCCGGCTCCCCCATGCCGTAGGAGCCGCTCGCGTACGGGTCGCCCCCACCGCCGTAGGCCGGCCGGTCGTAGGGCGAGCCGCCTGGTGCGGACGGGTACGGCGGCGGGTACGCCTGCCGCCCGGGCGGCGGCTGCTGCCCCGGGGGCTCCTGCCCGGGCTCCTGCCCGGGCGGCTGCTCACCGGGCAGGCCGCCGGGCGGTGACTGCCCGGCCGACGGCTGCGCGGGCCCGGACGGCTCCCGGGGCGGCTTGGCGTACGGGTCCTCGGGCTGGTCGGTGCTCATGTCCCGAGTGAAACCCGGACGATACGGCCGCGCCTCCGGCGGGGGCCGTTCGGGTGTCAGCGCTCGCGGGCCACGAAGGTGCGCGCCGCCTTGTCGTGCCAGCACTGCCGCCACGGCCGGTCGAACAGGCACCACGCCAGCCCCAGGAAGCCGACGACGAGCGCGTCCAGCACCGTACGGGTGAGCCACCGGCGCAGCGCCTGCCCGAAGCCCGGCTCGTACTGGCTCTCGATGTCCAGCACGCGCAGGCCGAGCAGCTTCTTGCCGAGGGTGCGGCCCCACTTTGCGGTGGGCAGCACCTCGTACAGCAGCCCGGTGACGAGCGCGACGGCGGCGACGATGCCCAGGTAGACGCCCGTCGTGCCGTCCACCAGCCAGACCGTCACCTCCTCGCCCGTCAGCCGGGCGGCGTCCACCTTGTCGCGCAGGTGCTCGTACGCCGCCGTCCCCAGCGGCATCGCGGCCGCCGCGACGACCGCGCCCACCACGACGGTGTCGATCAGCCGGGCCACCAGCCGCTTCCCGAGAGAGGCGGGGCGTGCCTGGTCCCGCGCGGAGGCGAACGGGTCGTCGGCGACCGGACGCCACGGTGCCGGGGTCGCGGACTCGCCGCCCTGCGAGGGGACCTGACGGGCCAGATCGTGCACCTGCTGCGCCCAGGGGACGGCCGCGGCCGGCTGCCGGGGCGCGGGGCTCTCGGCCGGCGCGGCAGCGGGGGCCTGGGGCGCGGGGGCCGGTGCCGCGGCGGCCCGGGGGGCGGGTGCGGGCGCGGCCGGTGCGGGAGCCGGGGCCGGTACGGGCGCGACGGCCTGTTCCGCACGTTCGGGGGCGCCCCACGACACACGGGGCGCGGGGTCCTGCCGGGCCAGGTCGGCGCCCCACGCCCGCTCCGGAGCGGCCTCCGCGAGGGGCTCCTGGGGCGCCGGCCGGGGCGGCAGTCCGGTGACGGTATCGGGTCCGCGTTCGGCCCGCGGCGCCCGCGGGTCCTCGTCCAGGAACATCGGCCCAGACTCCTCCAGCGCGGGGGTCCGCGGCGTCGCGACCGCCTGGGGGGTGTCCGGCACGGAGGGCGTGGGCGGCGGCGCGATGGCCGGTCCCGCCGCCGCCACGGCCGTGCCCGAGGGCGGCGCGAGGTCCTCGCCCGGCTGCGGCGCGGGGCGGCTCGTGCCGGGCACCCACGAGGACCCGTTCCAGTACCGGATGTAGCCCGGGATGGACGGGTCCGGGTAGTACCCGGGTCCGGGCATACTCCCGCCGCTGCTACCGGAGGTCATCCGTGACAACTCCCCTCACGACCGACACGCTCGACCAGCCCGCCGTCCCCCGGCGTGCAAGGAGGACACTAACGAAGAACGCGGCGGGCGGACGAAAGAAACGATCCACGGGCGATGATCGGCATTCCGGGGCAAATCCCGGCGGCCGAACCGATACGCTTCCGAACTGACGCCGCCTCGGACGGACGGGGGCACGCGCGCCGCGGAGTCGTGCGCGCGGCGGGGGCGGAAACGGGATCACCGTCGACAACCGGGCGCACCCCGTGCGGAGCGGACGCCGGCATTCCGTGTGTACCGCATGCATCTCGCGTGTGCCAGGCATTCGGGAAAAGTCCTTCCGATCGCCGGAACCCGCGTCATGGTGAGGGCCGTATGCGCTCTCTCCCGGTGCGGGCCCCGCGCGGCATCCGCCGCGCAGCGCCGCCAGGGGCCTTCGCGCCGAGGAAAGGACGACGAGATGCACACTGTGGTCGAACGCGAACTGGAGATGCACCTGGTGCTGTCGCCCGAGCGGAGCATCCCCGTACCGGCCATGCTGGCCTACCGGGCCGAGGATCCCTTCGCCGTGCACATCGCCTTCCACCTCGGCTCGGGCTCCCCGGTCAACTGGACTTTCGCCCGGGAGCTGCTGGTCGAGGGGGTGTTCCGGCCGAGCGGACACGGCGACGTGCGGATCTGGCCGACCAAGACGGACGGGCGCAGCGTGATCTGCATGGCCCTCAGCTCGCCGGACGGCACCGCGCTGCTGGAGGCGCCCTCGCACCCGGTGGCGGCGTGGCTGGAGCGCACGCTGCGGGCGGTGCCGCCGGGGACGGAGCTGGACCACCTGTCCATGGACGAGCGGCTGGACGAGCTGCTCGCCCCGGCCGCCGGCGAGGGCGGTCTCGACGAGCGCCGCCCGCGCGACCCGCGGCACGGCTCCGACGGACCGCCGGACGCCTGAGCGGCCGGACGCGCGTACACCCGCCCGAACCGCCGGACGCCCGACCGCCGGACGCCCGGGGCGAGGCCCGCGGGGCCCGGCGGCGGCCGCAGCGGCGGGCTCGGCGGCGGGCTCAGAACACCTTGCCCGGGTTGAGGATGCCGAGCGGGTCGAAGACGGCCTTGATGCCGCGCTGCATCTCCAGCCCCACCGGGCCGAGTTCGCGCGCCAGCCACTCGCGTTTGAGGACCCCGACGCCGTGCTCCCCGGTGATCGTGCCGCCGAGCTCCAGGCCGAGGGCCATGATCTCGTCGAAGGACTCGCGGGCCCGGCCGGACTCCTCCGGATCGGCGGCGTCGAAGCAGACCACGGGGTGGGTGTTGCCGTCCCCGGCGTGCGCGCACACCCCGATCGTCAGGTCGTGCTTGCGGGCGATCGCCGCGACCCCGTCCAGCATCGCGGCGAGCCTGCCGCGCGGCACGCACACGTCGTCGATCATCGTGGCCGTGGAGACCCGCTCCAGCGCGGGCAGCGCCAACCGCCGCGCCTGCAGCAGCATCTCGGACTCCGCCGCGTCCTCGGCGGGCACCACCTGCGTCGCCCCGGCGGCCGTGCACAACGCTCCCACCGCGGCCAGGTCGGCGGCGGGGTCGGGGGTGTCGAAGGCGGCGAGCAGCAGCGCCTCGGTGGACTCGGGCAGGCCCATGTTCGTCATCGTGTTGACGGCGCGCACGGTCGTGCCGTCCATCAGCTCCAGCAACGAGGGCACGTGCCCGCCGGCCATGATGTCGCAGACGGCCGCGCAGGCCTCCTCCGCCGAGGGGAACTCGGCCACCAGGGCCAGCTGGGCGGGCGGCGCGGGCTTGAGCGCCAGCACGGCCCGCACCACGATGCCGAGGCTGCCCTCGGAGCCGACGAACAGCCGGGTCAGGTCGTATCCGGCGACGCCCTTGGCGGTGCGCCGGCCGGTGCGCAGCAGCCGCCCGTCGGCCAGGACGACTTCCAGGCCGAGCACGTACTCGGCGGTGACCCCGTACTTGACACAGCACAGGCCTCCGGAGCCGGTGCCGATGTTGCCGCCGATGGTGCACTGCTCCCAACTGGAGGGGTCCGGTGGGTAGTACAGGCCCCGCTCGGCGACGGCGCGGGACAGGGCGGCGTTGACGACGCCCGGCTCGACGACCGCGACGCGGTCGACGGGGTCGATCTCCAGGACGCGGTCCATCCTGGTCAGGGAGAGCACGATGCAGCCGTCGGTGGCGTTGGCGGCGCCCGACAGGCCGGTACGGGCTCCTTGCGGCACGACGGGCACCCGCAGGGCCGTGGCGGTCCGCATGACGTGCTGGACCTGCTCCACGGTGCGCGGCAGAACGACCACCGCGGGCGCCCCTGAGGGGCAGAAGCTCGCCATGTCGTTCGCGTAGGAGGCGGTGACGTCGGGATCGACGAGGATGGCCTCGTCGGGGAGCCCGGCGCGCAGCCGGTCGATGAGATCGCCCATGCGTCCAGCTTCGCACCGCGCCGCCGCCCGGGGAAGATCGCGTCACGGGGCGGATCGGTTCCGGGGCGCGTTGCGGGTGTGCGTGAGTATCCGTACGGATGGTGGCCCGGGCACCACCCGGCGAGGATGACCGACGTGACGGAGACGACGGACAGGACGGGCACGACGGGCGCGACGGGCACGACGGGCGCGACGGGTGCCCGGGACGCGGAGCAGGTGCGGCGGCACGGGCGCAGGATCGTGGTGCGCTGCGTGTGGGCGGTCGTGCTGCTCGCCCCGCCGGTGGTGCTGTGGGTCATGGGCGCGGTGGACGCGGCGCGGCACGCGAGCCCCACGGACTGGGCCGGCAACCACCGCACCAAGGTGGCCCTGGAGAACGCGGCCGTGCTCATCGGGGGTCTGCCCGCGGCGGGTACGGTGGCCGGCGCGCTCGCCGGGGCGCTGCGGCGGCCGCCGCGCACGGGGCTGTGGGCGGCGACGGGGGCGGTGCTGGGGGCGCTGGCGTTGTGGGCGTTCGGCGCGTACGCGCTCGTGATGGCCTTCCGCCACTTCAGGCTCGTCTTCTGACGGCGGCCGGTGCCGGTCCACGCCCCTCCCCCGTGGGGGCACGGACCGGCGCCGGAGTCCGCCGTGTCGGCGATCAGAGGTTGCCGCGGCGCTCCTGCTCGCGCTCGATCGCCTCGAAGAGCGCCTTGAAGTTGCCCTTGCCGAAGCCCATCGAACCGTGCCGCTCGATCATTTCGAAGAAGACGGTCGGGCGATCCTGGACAGGCTTGGTGAAGATCTGCAGCAGGTAGCCGTCTTCGTCCCGGTCTGCCAGGATCTTCAGCTCGCGCAGGGTGTCGATCGGGACGCGGGTGTCGCCCACCCACTCGCCGAGGGTGTCGTAGTAGGAGTCCGGGGTGTCGAGGAACTCGACGCCGGCGGCGCGCATCGCGCGGACCGAGGCGACGATGTCGTTGGTGGCGAGGGCGATGTGCTGGACGCCCGGGCCGCCGTAGAACTCGAGGTACTCGTCGATCTGCGACTTCTTCTTGGCGATCGCGGGCTCGTTGATGGGGAACTTGACCTTCAGCGTGCCGTCCGCGACGACCTTGGACATCAGGGCCGAGTACTCGGTGGCGATGTCGTCACCGACGAACTCCTTCATGTTGGTGAAGCCCATGACGCGGTTGTAGAAGGTCACCCAGTCGTTCATCCTGCCGAGTTCGACGTTGCCGACGCAGTGGTCGATCGCCTGGAAGAACCGCTTGGCCGGGGGCTCCACGATCGGCTCGGCGGCGACGTAGCCGGGCAGGTACGGGCCCTTGTAGGCGCCGCGCTCGACCAGGGTGTGGCGGGTCTCGCCGTAGGTGGCGATGGCGGCCACGACGACGGTGCCGAACTCGTCGGAGACCTCGTGCGGCTCCTCCAGGCCGGTGGCGCCGTGCGCGAGGGCATAGTCGTAGGCGGCGCGGACGTCCGGCACCTCCAGGGCCAGGTCCACCACGCCGTCGCCGTGGGCGGCGACGTGCTCCGCCAGGAAGCGGCCGTGGTCGGTGGTGGCCTTGATGACCGAGGTGAACACGAAGCGGGCGCTCCCGGACTCCAGGACGTAGGAGGCGGTCTCGCGGCTGCCGTTCTCCGGTCCGGAGTAGGCCACGCGCTTCATGCCGAACGCGGTCGAGTAGTAGTGGGCGGCCTGCTTGGCGTTGCCCACGGCGAAGACGACAGCGTCCATCCCCTTGACCGGGAACGGGTCAGCGTCGCCGGGGGTGGGGGCCGTGTGATCCAGGGTCTCAGTCATGGCAGCAGCCTCGCCTGACACTTCAAGGTGCGCAATACTTGTCAGAACCATTGGGCAATCTGTACAGCGGTACAGCAGATGCAGTTGGCATTCTGTGCACAGTGACCACCGTCACGGGAGGGCAGGGGGCGCCATGGGGATCGACCGGCTGGACGGTCGGCTGATCAAGCTGCTCGCCGAGGAACCCCGGATCGGCGTGCTGGAGGCGTCGCGCCGCCTGGGAGTGGCGCGCGGGACGGTGCAGGCACGACTTGACCGGCTTCAGGCCAACGGGGTGATCCGCGACTTCGGGCCGCAGGTGGACCCGGCCGCGCTGGGTTATCCGGTGACGGCCTTCGCGACGCTGGAGATCAAGCAGGGACAGGGCCCGGACGTGCGGGCGCACCTGGCAGGCGTGCCGGAGGTGCTGGAGCTGCACACCACGACCGGGCAGGGGGACATGCTGTGCCGGCTGGTGGCCCGCTCGAACGCCGACCTCCAACGTGTGATCGACCGGGTTGTGGGCTTTGATGGCATCGTGCGGGCCTCCACGGCGATCGTCATGGAGAATCCGGTCCCGTTGCGGATCATCCCGCTGGTCGAGCAGGCGGCGCAGGACGCGGACGCGTAGCCGGCACGGAGACGAGGGACGGCGGGGGTGATTCCGGGTGAGCTTCTGGGAGTACCTCGCCGTCCGGCACGGACGCCGCCCCCGTCGTCAACGGCAGGACCCTCGACCGCTGGCCGGCCATCCGCGGCCTGCTCGACCCGCTGTCGGCGAAGCTCACCAACGCCGTCGGCCGTGAGCTCAACGCGAAGGTCGACGTGGAGGGCGAGGACCCGCACGAGGTGGCCAAGGCCTGGCTGGTGAAGGAGGGCTTCATCACGGCGGGCTGAGCGGCGCACCGGTGGGCGGGCCTCAGCAGCTGGGGACCTTGCCTCCGGTGTCGAGGGCTTCCAGGGCGTCGACCGCGCCGTCGAGGGTGGTGACGGGCACCAGCCGCAGTCCCTTGGGGAGTTCGGACTTGGCGTCGGCGCACTCGGCCTTCGGGACGAGGAAGACGGTCGCGCCGTCGCGCCGCGCGGCCTGCTCCTTGAGCGGGACACCGCCGACCGGCCCGACCTTGCCGTCGGCGGTGATCGTCCCCGTGCCGGCGATCCTGCGGCCGCCGGTGAGGTCGCCGCCGCGGCCGTTGCCCTCGATCTTGTCGATGATGCCCAGGCTGAACATCAGGCCCGCGCTGGGCCCGCCGACGTCCGCGAGGTGGAGGGTGACGTCGACCTCCGAGGGGGACAGCCGCAGCTGCCGCAGGGCCGCGGCGGTCGCGTCCTGCTGGGACTCCGTCATCTCCGCCCGGTTGTGGCGCTCGATCTCCTTGACCGTGCCGCCGGTCGGGTACACCGCGTCGCGCGGCATCACGGCCTGGTCGGTGGCGAACCAGGCCGTGAGGACGTCATCGAAGCGGACGACCGCGTCCGGGTTGGTCGCCGCGATGGTCGTCATCCGCAACTGCCCCGAGGTCTCGCGGGTCTCGGTGCCGGTGATCGTGATCACCGGCTTGCCCTGGTCGTCGCCGAGCACGTCGGCCGTGAGCCCCGGCATGACGATCGAGATCGGCAGCGGCGCGAACAGGGCCACCGCCAGCAGCACGGCCACGAGCGCGGCGCAGAGGGCGAGGATCCGGTTCCGGGCGGAGACGAAAGGCATGAGGTGAATGTAGTTCACGGCGGCGGCCGGCGTGCCGGAGCCCGGTGCGCCCCACCCCCGCGCGAACCCTCACCGCAGGGCGTCGGCGACCTCCACCGCCGCCTCGACGACCCGCGGGCCCACCCGTTCGGGTACCGCGTCGGACAGCATCACCACACCGACGCTGCCCTCCACGCCCGGCACCCCCACCAGCGGGGCCGCGGCGCCGCTCGCGCCGGCCTCCAGCTCGCCGTGGGTGAGGACGTAGCCGGGGCCCTCGCAGCAGCGCGGATCGGGCTCGAAGGGCTGCAGGCTGCGCCCGGCCAGGATCGCCCGGCCCGCGGCGCCGCGCTCCAGGGAGTGCCGGAAGCCGGTGCGGTAGGCGACGTGGTAGTCGGTCCAGCTCGGCTCGACGACCGCCACGGCCAGCGCCTCGCTGCCGTCGACGAGGGTGAGGTGGGCGGTGGCCCCGATGTCCTCGGCGAGGGAGCGCAGGGCGGGCAGCGCGGCCTCGCGCAGCAGCGGGTGCACCTGGTGTGCCAGCCGCAGCACACCGAGCCCGACGCGGGCGCGCCCGCCGAGGTCGCGGCGGACCAGGGAGTGCAGTTCCAGGGTGGCGAGGAGGCGGTAGACCACCGTGCGGTTGACGCCCAGCTTCATCGCCAGTTCCGTGACGGTCAGCCCGTGGTCGGTGTCGGCCAGCAGCTTCAGGACCCGCAGGCCCCGATCAAGTGTCTGAGAGGTCTCCGCGGTCACGACGCCCCCTTAATCGTGTGAGTGGCGGCTCATCTCGCACGGCGGGAGCACTGGCGGTCCCGCGGCAGAGCGCGGAGTGGCCACCGGCCTGGCGGTACCGGCTGGCGCCCCGAGGCTCCACTGCCACGGCGCGTTGCGTGACCGGAACGCTAGCGAGCGGGTACCGCTGAGCGGAAGACTTCGTCCACAATCCGGTCACGCGAGCCGGTCGGTTGGAGCCGCCACCGCAAATCCTCCGCCGAACCTCCCCAACGGCCGCAGGATCCGCGGCATCGCTGACGATACGTCAGAATCAGGGAGGCGCACCGCGCCTGAGCCCACGACCGCCGCTCAGCGCATCCGGGTCGCCCATTCCCGGACCTTCTTGATGCGCTCGTGGAGCTGCCCCGCCGTCGCCTCCGCGCTCGGCGGACCGCCGCACACCCGGCGCAGCTCGTTGTGGATGACGCCGTGCGGCTTGCCGCTCTGGTGGTTGTACGCCGCGACCAGCGTGTTCAGCTGCTTGCGCAGCTCCAGCAGCTCCTTGTGCGTGACGATCGGCCGCCGCTCGGCGGGGAGTTCCAGCAGGTCCGCCTCGCTGTCCGGCTTCTTCCGGCTGTGCGCGATCTGCCGGGCCTGCCGCTTCTGCAACAGCAACTGCACCTGGTCCGGCTCGAGAAGACCCGGAATGCCCAGATAGTCCTGCTCCTCCTCGCTGCCCGGGTGGGCCTGCATGCCGAACTCGGCGCCGTCATAGAGCACCCGGTCGAAGACGGCGTCGGACTCGAGCGCCTCGAAGGGCAGCATGTCCTGCTCGCCGGTGTCCTCGTCCTGCTGCTTCTCGGCCTCCGCCAGCTCCTTCTCGGACTCCGCGTACGGGTCCTCCTCGCCCTCCTTCCTGGGCTTGTCGAGGGCGTGGTCGCGCTCGACCTCCATCTCGTTCGCGAAGCCCAGCAGCATGGGGATGGTGGGCAGGAAGACCGAGGCCGTCTCGCCGCGCCGGCGGGACCGTACGAAACGGCCCACCGCCTGCGCGAAGAACAGCGGCGTGGAGATGGTCGTCGCATAGACCCCGACGGCCAGCCGCGGGACGTCCACGCCCTCCGACACCATGCGGACCGCGACCATCCACCGGTCGTCGCTCGCGCTGAACTCCTCGATCCGGGAGGACGCTCCCGCGTCGTCGGAGAGCACCAGCGTCGCCTTGTGCCCGGTGATCTCCCGGATGAGCTTGGCGTACGCGCGGGCGGAGTCCTGATCGGTGGCGATCACCAGCGCACCGGCGTCCGGGATGGACTTGCGGACCTCCGTCAGCCGCTGGTCCGCGGCGCGCAGCACGTTCGGGATCCACTCGCCGGTCGGCGCCAGCGCGGTCCGCCACGCCTGGCTGATCGCGTCCTTGGTCATGGGTTCGCCGAGCCGTGCGGAGAGCTCGTCGCCGGCCTTCGTACGCCAGCGCATGGTGCCGCTGTAGGAGAGGAAGATCACAGGCCGCACGACACCGTCGGCGAGCGCGTTGCCGTAACCGTAGGTGTAGTCGGCCGACGAGCGGCGGATGCCGTCGTTGCCCTCCTCGTACGTCACGAACGGGATCGGGTTGGTGTCCGACCGGAAGGGCGTCCCGGTCAGCGCCAGCCGTCTGGTCGCCGGCTCGAAGGCCTCCAGGCACGCCTCGCCCCAGGACCGGCTGTCGCCCGCGTGGTGGATCTCGTCCAGGATCACCAGCGTCTTGCGCTGCTCGCAGCGGTTGCGGTGCAGCATCGGGCGCACGCCGACGCCCGCGTAGGTCACCGCGACCCCGTGGTACTCCTTGCCGAGCGGCCCCGCGCTGTACTCCGGGTCCAGCCTGATGCCTATCCGGGCCGCGGCCTCCGCCCACTGCTTCTTCAGGTGCTCGGTGGGGGCGACGACGGTGATCTGCTGCACGAGGTGGTTGTGCAGCAGATACGAGGCGAGGGTGAGCGCGAAGGTCGTCTTGCCGGCGCCGGGGGTCGCGACGGCCAGGAAGTCACGTGGCTGCGTCGCGATGTACCGGTCCAGGGCACCCTGCTGCCAGGCGCGCAGCTTGCCGGCCGTGCCCCAGGGGGCGCGGCCGGGGAAGGCGGGCGACAGGTGGTGCGAGTGCGAGTTGCTGGCGCTGTGCGGGGCGGTGGTAGTCACGGTCTCCGGTGACGGGTCGGGTACGACAACCGTCACAGCCTACTGGCGCTCGGCCCGGGGTCGTGCAAGCGGACGGCGTGGCTGGCGGCGGCGGTCTTGCTGGGGCTCAGCCCGGGCTCGCGCAGCGCGGGCGGCTCCCCGCCGCAGGCCAGGCGGGCGAGGTCCGTGACCTCGGCGAGGGTGAGGTGGCGCATGGTCACCTCACTCCCCCAGCCTGCGCAGCAGGTCCGCGTGGGCGGAGGCGTACGCCTCCCCTGCGGCGCGGACACGCACGGCCTCGGCGGCCTGGTACGCCCGTACCGCCGCGCGCACGAACTCCGCGACCGGCACGCCGTGCGCGTCGGCGAGGTCGCTCAGGGACTCCCACTCGGCGTCGGTGAATACGACGGTCAGCTCTTTCACACCGGGACGGTAACCTCCCCGCGCTCCCGCCTCACCCCGTTTTCAGGCGCAGCCGCGCCGCCACGCCGACGCCCGCGAGGGCGAGGAAGGCCAGGGGCAGGAGGACGGCCGTGAAGGCGCCCGCCGCCCCGCCGAGGGCGGCGAAGACGGTGCCCGCGGCGGCGACGAGGACGACGCTGGCCAGGGCGTCGGAGACCTGGAGGGCGGCGGAGTTGGCGCCGGCCTCGGAGGGTGGCGAGAGCTTGAAGAGGATGACGCTCAGGGAGGAGATGACCAGGCCCGCGCCGATGCCCCCCACGGCCCACGCCGCGGCCGCGGTCCAGGCGGGGGCGGCGTCCAGCAGCGTCAGGGCGGCGCCGGCGATCGCGGCGGCCATGAGGAACATGCCGAGGACGACGAGGCGTTCGCGGTGCGGCTCCAGGCGCGGGCGGCCCTGGAGCCAGGAGCCGATGCCCCAGGTGACCCCGCCGCCGGCCAGGGAGAGCCCGGCGAGGGTCGGCGACATGTGCCGCTGTGTGACGAGCATCACCGGGACGAAGCTCTCGGCGCCGAGGAACGTGCCGGAAGCCACCCCGCGCAGCAGCACCACGGCCGGCAGTCCGCGAGCCGCGCGGAAGGTGCCCCGGGGCAGCAGTCGCAGCGCGGCCGGGACGACGAGCACGGCACCCGCCAGGGCGAAGACCAGCGACAGCGGCCGCAGGTCCTGCCCGGCGTACTGCAGCAGCCCGGCGCCGGCGGAGACGGCGAACGCCAGGCACAGCCGGCGGCGGTCCAGAGCCTTGCGGTCGTCCGGGGGCCGCCGCAGGGAGGTGCGGCGCAGCGCGGGCAGGCCCATCAGCAGCGGGAGCACGACGAGTACGGGGATGGCCAGGAAGACCCAGCGCCAGCCGAACTGCTCGGTGACCGTGCCGGCCACGAGCGGCCCGACGATGGAGGGCAGCACCCAGGACGCGGCGAAGGCGGCCATCACCGCGGGCCGCAGGCGTTCGGGGTAGGCGAGGCCGACGATGACGTACAGGGCGACGATGACGAGCCCGCCGCCGATGCCCTGCACGGCGCGGCCCAGTACGAACGGCCACATGGACTGGGCGGTGCCGGACACGGCCAGCCCGACGGCGAAGGCGCCGATGCCGGCGACGAGCGGCGCGAGCGGGCCGGTGCGGTCGCACCACTGGCCGCTGACGACCATCGCGAAGAGGGAGGTGGTGAAGTAACCGGAGAAGGCGAAGGCGTACAGCGGCAGCCCGTCCAGCTCGCGCGCGGCCACGGGCATGGCGGTGCCGACGGCCGTGGCCTCGAAGGCGATGAGCAGGACGACGGAGACCATCGCGAGGGTCAGCGCGCGGTAGCGGCCGCCCAGCACGGTGTCGGTGCCGGCGTCCGGAGCGGCGAAGGGCATGCCTGCGGGGCCGGATACCGGCTCGGTCTCTGCGGTGGTCACCACGACAGGGTAAGGGGTCAAACAGCCCTGCACCCCTGGCATCCCGATCGGTCCCCGGACGGCGGCGCGAGAAGCGGCGCGGGCGGGGAAGGCGTAGGCCATGCCGCACTACACGACGTACGACGGAACCGAGCTCGCCTACGCGGACACCGGCGAGGGGCCCGTCCTGCTCGCCCTCGCCGGCGGCCCGGGACGGGACGCGGCCTACCTGGGCGGCCTGGGCGGGCTGGACGGGGGCCGGCGGCTGGTGGTCCCGGACAGCCGGGGCACCGGAGGCAGCCCGCCGGCCGGCGATCCGCTCGCCTACTCCTTCCCGCGACTCGCCCAGGACGTCGAGGCGCTGCGCGGGCACCTGGGTCTGGAGCGTTTCGCCCTGCTCGCGCACGACGCCGCCGCGGCGACCGCGCAGGCGTACGCCGCCGCCTACCCGGAGCGGCTGACGCACCTGGTGCTGGTCGCCCCGGGCTCCCGGCTGCAGGGCGAGCTGCCCGACGACGCCCGGGAGATCTTCGAGAGCCGCGTCGGCGAACCCTGGTGGCCGGAGGCGGTCGCCGCCCTCGCCGAACTGGAGAGCGCCGACGACCTCGACCGGGTCCGCGCGCTGCTGCTGCGGATCGCGCCGATGGCGTACGGGCACTGGGGCGAGCGCCAGCGCGCCCACGCCGCCGCCGAGGGCGGCCAGTTGCACCCGGTGCCCCGGGCCGGCTTCTGGCAGGGCGTGGACGAACCGGGCCGGCGCGCCGTGCTGGCCCGTCTGCGCGAGGTGACCTGCCCGGTCCTGGTCCTGACCGGCGACCGCGACGCCGTCACCGGCATGCGCGCGGGCGAGGCCGTCGCGGCCTGCTTCCCGCACGCCCGGCTTCGCCCGCTGCACGCCGTCGGGCACTTCCCGTGGGTGGACGAACCCGAGCTGTTCCGCTCGGTGGTGGAGGAGTTCCTGTCGGGCGCGGCTGTCCCCGGCGGTTCATGAACGGGGTGGGGCAGTCCTGTTGCGGGCCGCCCGGAAGCGTTGACCCCCTCCCGGGGGCCGCGCCTGTGGTCGATGCACGTCGACGACGCACGGCCGTGTGCCCGAGTGCTTCAGGGGCTCGACTGCACATCGAGTGACGTGGGTTCGATTCCCGCCACGGCCTCCGCGCGAAGGGCCCGGTCCGCACGGACCGGGCCCCTCGGGGTGTCTGGCGGTGGGTCAGCCCTGCGGGCGGACCACCGCGTGCTGGGGGCGGATGGGGAGGCGGCTGACCGGGCGGCCGGTGGCCGCGCGGACGGCGGAGGCGACGGCGGCCGGGGAGACGACGACGGGGACCGCGCTGGCGGCCTTGGCGCCGAAGGGGGCGAGCACGTCGCGTTCCTCCACGAGCCGGACGACCCGGATCGCGGGCGCGTCGAGCGCGGTGGGCAGCGTATACCCGGTGAGGTTGGGCCGCTTGATGACGCCGCGCGGCGCGCGGAGGTCCTCCATGAGTGCCATGCCGACGCCCTGGGTGACCCCGGCCTCGATGCGGGCCCGCAGCTGGGCCGGGTTGAGGACCCGGCCGACGTCCTGGGCGACGGCCATCTCGACGACCCGGACCGCGCCGAGTTCGATGTCGACGTCGACCACGGCGCGCACGGCGCAGAAGGCGAGGCCCACGAAAGCGTCGCCCTGGCCGGTGTCGTCGAGCCTCTCGGTGGGGTGCGGACGGCACTGCGCGGTGGCCCACAGCTCCTTGCCGGCAAGCTCCTCCTCGACGGTGGTGGAGAGCACACCGTCGTACGAGGTGATCTTGCCGTCGGCGATGGAGAGCAGCTCCGGCGACATGCCGAACTTCCCGGCCAGCGGCTGCAGCAGCTGGGTGCGCACCATCTTGGCGGCGCGTTCGACGGCGCCGCCGGAAACCCATGTGTGGCGGCCGCGGGCGGCGGCGCCGGCAGGCGGCTGGTCGGTGTCGGAGGGCAGCACGCGGACGTCCTCGACGCCGAGGACCTCCTGCACGATCTGCCGGGCCAGGGTCGCGAAGCCCTGACCGGTGTCGACGGCGGCGCAGATGACGGTGGCGGCGCCGTCGTGGACGCGCACGGTGGCGGTGGAGACCTCGTCGGTGCCCTCGGCCCCGAGCATGTGGACCATGCCCAGCGCGTAGCCCACGCCGCGGCGCACCGCGCCCGGCTCCCCCGCGCCCTCCAGGCCGCCGGGGAGCAGCCACTCGGACTCGTCGTCGTCGACGGGCAGCGGGGGGAGGTCGGCGTCGCGCACGGCCTTGAGGAGCTCGCCGACGGGCGCCGGGCAGGTGACCGTCTGGCCGGTGGGCAGCAGATCGCCGGTGGCCATGACGTTGCGCATGCGGATCTCCGCCGGGTCCAGGCCGAGCCTGGCGGCGAGCTTGTCCATCTGCCCCTCGTAGGCCGCGCAGACCTGCATCGCGCCCTCGCCCCGGACGTGCCCGGCGGGCGGGTTGTTGGTGCGCACCGCCCAGCCCTCGACGAAGACGTGCGGGACGACGTAGGGGCCGGCTGCGAAGGCCACGGCCGCGGCGAGCGCGTCGGCGGAGGTGTCGGCGTACGCGCCCGCGTCCAGCAGCACCTGGGCCTCGACCTTGACCAGCCGGCCCTCGGCGTCCGCGTGATGGCGGTAGCGCAGCAGGGTCGGGTGGCGGTGGCTGTGGCTGAGGAAGGACTCCTCGCGGGTGGCGACGAACTTCACCGGGCAGCCCGTCTTCAGCGCGAGCAGCCCGAGCGGGATCTGCACCCCGGAGTCCTCGCGGTCGCCCATCGCGCCGGGCACTCCGGTGACGACGACCTTGACCCGGTCCGGCTCCAGCCCGAAGCAGGCGGCGGCCAGGTCGCGGTCGCTGTGCGGGTCGGTGGAGGCGACGTACAACTCCACGCCGCCGTCGGGGCGGGGCACGGCGAGGCCGGCCTCGGCGCCGACCGGCGCCGGGTCCTGGCGGCCCACCCGGTACAGGCCCTCGACGATGACCTCGCCGACCACGTCCGGGTCGCCGAACTGCAGCGGGATGTGGCGGATGAGGTTGCCGTCGGGGTGCAGCGGGGGCGCCGCGAACGCCCGCTCCGGGTCGATGACCGGCTCCAGGACCTCGTACTCGACGTGGATGGCGGCCGCGGCGAGCCGGGCGGTGTCGGGGTGGTCGGCGGCCACGGCGGCGATGGCCTCGCCGTGGTGCCGGACGGTGTCCTTGGCGAAGACGGGCCGGTCGGCGACGCGGCGTCCGTGCGTGGCGTCGCCCGGGACGTCCTCGTGGGTCACCACTGCCCGCACGCCGGGCAGGGCGGCGGCCTCCGTGGTGTCGACGGACAGGATGCGGGCGTGCGGGTGCGGGGAGCGGAGCACGGCCGCCCACAGCAGGCCCTCGGCCCACAGGTCGGCGGCGTACGGGTAGGTGCCCTGGGCCTTGGCCAGACTGTCGGTGGCCGGCAGGGAGGCGCCGATGCCGTGCGGCGCGGACTGCTGCGCGGCGGCGTCGGCCGCCGCCGTCGCTGGGGTGCCCACGGCCGGGGTGGCCGTCGCGGCGTCGGGGCCCGTCATCGCGCGTACCTTTCACTGCCGCGAGCAGGGAGGTGGTGCCGGGTCAGGTGGTTCGGGGTGTTCACGCCGGGCCTCCGGAGGAGGGACGCGGGTGCGGGACGCGGACGCTGTCGGCCGGGTCGGCGGCGGGGTCGTCCGCGGCGGTCTCCTCGCGCTCGGCCACGACCCGCCGCACGGCCTCCAGGACGCCCTGGTAGCCGGAGCAGCGGCAGAGGTTGCCGCTGATGGCCTGCCGGGTCTCCAGCTCGGTCGGGTGGTGGTTGCCCTCGAGCAGGTCGTGCACGGTCATCGCCATGCCGGGGATGCAGAAGCCGCACTGCACGGCCCCGCACTCGGCGAGCGCGCGCTGCACGTCCGAGGGGCCGCCGTCGGCCGACAGCCCCTCGACGGTGCGGATGTCGCTACCGGCGGCGGTCGCCGCCGGCACCAGGCAGGAGGCGACGAGACGGCCGTCGACCTTGACAGAGCACGCGCCGCACTCGCCCTGCTCGCAGCCGTCCTTGGCGCCGGCGAGGCCGAGGCGCTCGCGCAGCACGTAGAGCAGGGACTCGCCGAGCCACGCGTCGGTGACGGGCCGGTCGGTGCCGTTGACGCTCAGGACGTAGGAGTCCACCGGGTGCTCGCTGTGCGCGTCCGGGCCGAGCTCCGCACCGGGTTCCCCGGCCGTCTCCTCCGGTGCCGCTTCCTCCGCGACCTGCGGCTGCGGCGCGGCGAGGTCAGCGGCGGGGCCCGCGGCGTAGTCCGCGGCTTGCGCGGCGTCCACAACCGGGTCCGGCAGCGGGTCCTGCTGCGGGTCCTGGCCGGATGGTGCCGCGGCGGACTCCGCGACGGGCTCCTGCGGGTGTGCGGGGCCCTCGCCGGCGGCCGGCTCGGTCCAGGGCTCCGAGGCGTCGCCGAGCGCCATGGAGTCGGGGGCGGCCGCGGGTTCGGGGGCGGCCACCGGTTCGGGGGCGGCCGCGGGTTCGGGGGCGGCCGCGGGTTCGGCGGCGGCCGCGGGCGCGAAGTGGTGCTCGCCGGCCTCCTCGGCGACGCCGTCCGGGGTCTGCGGCAGCGTCCACCGGCCAGTGGCGTCCGCGGGCAGCGACCAGCCGCCGTCGGCGGGCCCCGCGTGCGGCATCGGCGGCGCCTGCGGGGCGGCGGGGGCCGTCCAGGGCTGCGCCGGCCCGGGGCCGCCGGGAGCGGGCGCGAAGGCGCCCATCGCGTACTCGCCGGAATCGTCGGCGGCGGCGTCCTCGCGTACGACGGGGATCGCCCACGTGGTGGCCGCGTCCTCGCCGGCGGCCGGAACGGCGGGCTCGGCGTGGGCACCCCCCGTCGGCACCCCTGGCGGTGCGGGGGCATAGCCGTGGCCGGGGGCGGCGAGCGGGTCGGCGCCCGGCTCGGGCATCGACAACTGCGCCGCGAAGGAGACGTGCATGGTCTGGTCGGGGTCGTAATCGCCGTAGGGCGAGGGCTCCCACACCCCGTGCCCCGGGGTGAATCCTCCACCGTGCTGCTGGTGGGACCCCTCCTGCGGCTGGTCGGTCATGCGCCCGTCCGGTGTCCTGTCGTCGTACACGTCGTCACTCATGCCAGTGCCCTCCCCAGCGCCCGGCGGGCCAGTGCGGCCACCGTACGCCGCAGCTGGACGGCCGCCGGGGGCAGTTCCGAGGCGGCGGCCGGAGGTCCCCCCACGCCGTCCGCGGCCGGCAGCGGGTCGGGGATGCAGGCGGCGGCGACGTACTCGCCGAAGGCCGTGAGGGCCTCCGGCGCCAGCGTGCGCTCGCCGTCCCAGTCGATCAGCCCGGCGACCCAGCGTTCGGCCTCGAGCGGCCGCAGCGGCACCGGTGCGACGGCTCCCACCGCGCAGCGTACGCCGCGGCGGGCGGGATCCAGGACGACGGCGACGGAGGCGATCGCGCGGCCGGGTCCGGTGCGGCCGGTGGCCTTGAGGAAGGTCTGCGGCGCGTGCAGCAGCGGGATCCGGACGTACGCCAGGATCTCGCCCGGCCGCAGCGGGTCCATGCCGGTGAGCAGGTGGCTGACCGGCAGTTCGCGGTTGCCGTCCGGTCCGGCGACCAGGACGGACGCCTCCAGGGCGGCCAGCACGGGCAGCGAGTCGCCGGTGGGGGCGGCGGTGGCGATGTTGCCGCCGAGGGTGCCCGCGTTGCGGATCTGCGGGGGCCCGGCGGCTCGCGCGGCGGCGGCCAGGGCGGGGATGAGCGCGGCGAAGTCCGGGCGGCCCAGACGGGCGTGGGTGAGGCCGGCGCCGAGCAGGGCCGCGCCGTCGGCGTACTGCCAGCCGCGGATCTCGCTGATCCGCCCGAGACCGACCAGCCCCGCGGGACGCAGCAGCCCGGCGTTGACGGCCGCCATGAGGTCGGTGCCTCCGGCGACGGGCACGGCGGTGGGCGAGGCGGCCAAGGCCGCCACGGCCTCGTCGAGCGAGGTCGGCAACGCCACATTGCGCGCTGCCTGCCGTGCGTACGTGCTCACGCAGCTGCCCCTTCCCCGGCTGTCCGCGGTGCGGTAGCCGTACGGTACGTGCTGACAGCCCGGACGTGGCAACTCTGGCACATCTTCCGGGGCGATCAACGCGAGGGTCGCAAAGGGAGACCCGGCTTCCGGATGGGACCTCGTCCGGTTCGCGGCTTTCTCCAGGTTGCGATGGAAATGGACTCCTTTACACGTCTTGCCGGATTGGCCACACCACCCTGCCATCTCCCGCGGCGACCGGCCCGCGCTTGCCGCCGGGCTCACACGATCGGGGGCGGCCCCTCGATCGGGCGTCCGAGGCCGCCCGGACACCGCCGCGAGGGCGGGGCGGACGCCCCTGTGGCCCGCGCCTGCCTCCCGGTGCGTCACATCGCCGTCGAAGGCGGCCATGCGGGCGGCGGCGCCCCGTGACCGCGGGCCACGGGGGCGCGTGCGGCAACCCCTTGACGAGCCGTCACCTCTGTCTCCGACGCGGCGCGTCGCCCGTAGGGCCAGGTGGCGGATGACGTCGTCCCGGCATGGAGTGACGTGCCGCGGCGGGAGGACCGGCACCGGCTTCCGGCCGGGCGCGAAGATCCCTCAGCCGGCCGCGCGGCGGGCCCGGTGCAGTGCGAGACCGGGGATCAGCATGCCGGCGACGCACCACAGGATGTGGGCCGCGGCCACGGCGGCCCACACCGCCCTGGACGTCGTCTGCGCCGCGGAGAGGACCGCGACAGTGCCGACGAGGGCCGCGACAACGGTCAGTTGGAGGACGGCGTGCCGGCTGGGCGCGGCGTCGCGCCGCAGGAAGGTGTCTCCGTACCACCAGCGCACCGCACGGGCGGCGGCGCACAGCACCAGGGCGGCGCCCGCGGCGGCGCACAGGACGGCCGGAAGCGGCCAGGGCCTGCCGTCGGCGGCGGCGGCCGCCGCCAGGCCGGTGGTGACGACCGGCAGCATGGCCGGCCAGGCCGCCGTGGTCAGGGCCACGGCCCGGGCGCGGGCCGGGTCCCCGTCCAACTCGGCGCGGGTGACCGCGCGTACGCTCTGCAGCCGCTCCCGGCCGGTGCTGCCGGAGCGGCGGGCCTGCAGCAGCCACAGCCAGCCGGCCAGCGCCACGAGGGCGGCCGTCCCGCCGGCCAGCACCAGGGGGTCGGCGAACAGCACCAGCGCGACCGCCGGAAGCACGGGCAGGATCCGCAGCCACCTGCGCCGCGCCGCCACGTCGGCGGCCGGGGCGCCGAGTCGCAGGGCCCGGGCGGCGACGGTGCGGCGCTCGGCGCGGTCGGCCGGACGCAGCGAGAGGTCCAGGGCCCGGGCGAGGGCGACGTGCGCCTCGGCCTCGCGGGGGGCGATCAGCACCGCACGGCGGGCGGCGGCGACCGCCTCGGGGCGGCGGGAGAGCGTCCGGCAGGAGTCGGCGATCAGCACCTGGGCGCGCCACTCCCGGGGGTCGTCGGCGGCCACCCGCAGGCCGAGTCCGAGGGCGGCGTGCGCGTCGCCCAGCATCAGCAGGACGAGCCCGGCCAGCAGCGGCGGGTCGGGGTCGCCGGCCTCCGCGTACGCCAGCGCCCAGTCGACGGCCTCCCGGGCGCGGTCGGCGCGCCGCTCGTAGGCGAAGACCCGGGCGCGTACGAGGTGGCCGAAGCTGCCGTTGCGGGCGACGAAGGCGTCGTCGACGAGCGAGTGCGCCACCTGGAAGCGCCCCCGCTCGCAGAGCCCGAAGACCCGCTCCGCCGTGACGGCGTCGTCCTGCGCCATGTCCCCCCGAACACGCGCGGTACGGCCGCCGCACCGCGGCCGTACCCGCCGGGTGTGCCGACGGCCTCTACTTGCCGCCCTTGTCCTTGTCCCCGCCGCCGCTGGGCATGGATTCGAAGATCTCCTTGCACATCGGGCACACCGGGTACTTCTTGGGGTCGCGGCCGGGCACCCACACCTTGCCGCACAGCGCGACCACCGGCGATCCGGAGAGCGCGCTCTCCATGATCTTGTCCTTCTGTACATAGTGCGCGAAGCGCTCGTGGTCGCCATCGCCTTGCGACACCTGCGGGGTCGGCTCGACGAGGGTGCCGGTGCCCGCCCCGCGCTCGGGCTCGAGAGTGCTCATGGGACGCAAGCCTAGTTCAGAGACGGATCGTCCGGATACGTCGCGACCATCGCGAGTTCGCTGCGCTGCCTGCGCAGTACGGAGCGCCACAGCTGTTCGGGGTCCGGCGAGAAGACGTCCCCCGGTTCGGACTCCACGACGTACCAGGCGCCCTCGACGAGCTCGTCCTCCAGTTGGCCGGGCCCCCATCCGGCGTAGCCGGCGAAGATGCGCAGGGAGCCCAGCTCGGCCGCCAGGAGCTCCGGCGGCGCCTCGAGGTCCACCAGGCCGATCGCGCCGTACACCCGCCGCCAGCCGAGCGGCTCCGCGTCCTCGCCGCCCCGCGGCTCCCCGGGCACCACGGCCAGGCCCAGCGCGGAGTCCAGCGAGACGGGCCCGCCCTGGAAGACGACCTGCGGCGCGCCGGCCAGGCCGGCCCAGGACTCCAGTACGTCGCCGACCCCGACCGGCGTGGGCCGGTTGAGCACGACGCCGAGCGAGCCTTCCTCGTCGTGGTCGAGCAGCAGCACCACGGCCCGGTCGAAGTTCGGGTCCGCGAGCGCGGGCGTGGCGACGAGCAGTCTTCCGGTGAGCGATGACACTTCGGTCATGGGCAACATAATCCCGCATTCCGCCGTCGCACGGGGTGCGGGCGGCCTCCTTCCCCGCGAACCGCGCGGAAAGGCGCCCCGCGGGCCGCGGACACCCTCCGGAACAGGGCGGACGCGGAGGGTGCTGTAGCGAAGCCATTACACGAGTGGGACGTCTCGGCCCTCTTCCGCGTGCCGGAAGGCCGTTTACCATTTCACCTTGGTGCCTGCGGGGACCGAGCTTCCTTTCCGCCCGTCTCCTGGAACGCGAGAGCAATGGCCGGCCTTAACGACGTACTGCTTGTCCACGGTGGCACTCCCCTCGAGGGGGAGATCCACGTCCGCGGGGCGAAGAACCTCGTGCCGAAGGCGATGGTGGCGGCCCTGCTGGGCAGCGAGCCCAGCCGGCTGCGCAATGTGCCCGACATCCGCGACGTGCGCGTGGTGCGGGGCCTGCTGCAGCTGCACGGGGTGACGGTGCAGGCCGGCGACGAGCCCGGGGAACTGGTGCTCGACCCGTCCAAGGTGGAGAGCGCGAACGTCGCCGACATCGACGCGCACGCGGGCTCCTCCCGCATCCCGATCCTGTTCTGCGGCCCGCTGCTGCACCGCCTCGGCCACGCCTTCATCCCGGGCCTGGGCGGCTGCGACATCGGCGGCCGGCCGATCGACTTCCACTTCGACGTGCTGCGCAAGTTCGGCGCCGTGATCGAGAAGCGTCCCGAGGGCCAGTACCTGGAGGCCCCGCAGCGGCTGCGCGGCTGCAAGATCGAACTGCCGTACCCGTCGGTCGGCGCGACCGAGCAGGTGCTGCTGACGGCGGTGCTGGCCGAGGGCGTCACCGAGCTCAGCAACGCCGCGATCGAGCCGGAGATCGAGGATCTGATCTGCGTCCTGCAGAAGATGGGCGCCATCATCACGATGGGCACCAACCGCACCATCCACATCACCGGCGTGGACAAGCTCGGCGGCTACAACCACCGCGCGCTCCCGGACCGCCTGGAGGCCGCCTCCTGGGCCTGCGCCGCCCTGGCCACCGAGGGCAACATCTACGTCCGCGGCGCCAGCCAGCGCGAGATGATGACCTTCCTCAACGTCTTCCGCAAGGTCGGCGGCGCGTTCGAGGTCGACGACGACGGCATCCGCTTCTGGCACCCCGGCGGCCCGCTGAACGCCATCGCCCTGGAGACCGACGTGCACCCCGGCTTCCAGACCGACTGGCAGCAGCCCCTGGTCGTGGCTCTCACGCAGGCCTCGGGCCTGTCCATCGTCCACGAGACGGTCTACGAGTCCCGGCTGGGCTTCACCTCGGCCCTCAACCAGATGGGCGCCCACATCCAGCTCTACCGCGAGTGCCTGGGCGGCACCCCCTGCCGCTTCGGCCGGCGCAACTTCCTGCACTCCGCCGTCGTCAGCGGCCCCACCAAGCTGCAGGGCGCGGACCTGGTCATCCCCGACCTGCGCGGCGGCTTCTCGTACCTGATCGCGGCCCTGGCCGCGCAGGGCACCTCACGGGTGCACGGCATCGACCTGATCAACCGCGGCTACGAGAACTTCATGGAGAAGCTCGAGAAGCTCGGCGCCAAGGTCGAGCTGCCCGACACGGACTGACCCGGCCGCACCGCCGCCGGACACAGGAAAGGGCGGCCTCCCCGCGGGGGAGGCCGCCCTTTCTCATGTCGCGGTAGTCGCGGAATTACTTGCCCTTGGCGGCTTCCTTGAGCTTCGAGCCCGCGGAGACCTTCACGCTGTAGCCGGCCGGGATCTGGATCGGGTCACCGGTCTGCGGGTTGCGCGCGGTGCGCGCGGCGCGGTGGGTGCGCTCGAAGGTGAGGAAGCCGGGGATGGTGACCTTCTCGTCGCCCTTGGCGACGATCTCGCCGACAACCTCGGCGAACGCGGCCAGAACGGCGTCGGCGTCCTTGCGGGTCACCTCGGCGCGCTCGGACAGCGCGGCCACCAGCTCACTGCGGTTCATCTAAGTACTCCTTGCATGGAAACCCCCAACGTCGACCGTCGGGGAAGACGCATATGAAGACGCTCGTCGCGCTTCTGCGGTGCGGCCCTCACCGCCCAGGTACGCATCCTGCCCCTATTTCTGGGGGAAACGCCAATCCGGCACCCGGGAGAGTCACACAAAAAGCGGGTCGTGTACGGCCCGATGACGCTCTGTCGTCATGGAGCCGCGACGAGGCCCTGAGGCTTGGCCGCCTCGCGGACGGCGCCGGCGACGGCGCCCGCGACCTTGTCGTTGAAAACGCTCGGGATGATGTAGTTCGGGTTGAGCTCGTCCTCGGTGACGACGTCCGCGAGGGCGGCCGCCGCGGCGAGCATCATGTCAGTGTCGACCGTGCGGCTCTGGGCGTCCAGGAGGCCGCGGAAGACGCCGGGGAAGACCAGCACGTTGTTGATCTGGTTGGGGAAGTCGCTGCGGCCCGTGGCGACCACCGCGGCGGTCTCCCGGGCGATCGCGGGGTCGACCTCGGGGTCCGGGTTGGCCAGGGCGAAGACGATGGCGCCGTCGGCCATGGCGGCGACGTCCTCGCCCTCCAGGACATCGGGGGCGGAGACGCCGATGAAGACGTCAGCTCCGCGCACCGCCTCCCGCAGGGTCCCGGTGATGTCCTCCGGGTTGGTGTTGTCGGCGATCCAGCGCAGCACCGACCCGGAGCCGGCCTCGACCACGTCCTCCCGGCCGCTGTGCACGACGCCGTGGATGTCGGCGACGACGGCGTGCTTGACGCCCGCCGCGAGCAGCAGCTTGAGGATGGCCGTGCCGGCGGCGCCCGCGCCCGACATGACGACCCTCACGTCGCCGATCTGCTTGCCGACCACGCGCAGCGCGTTGGTCAGCGCCGCGAGCACCACGATGGCGGTGCCGTGCTGGTCGTCGTGGAAGACGGGGATGTCGAGGGCCTCACGCAGCCGGGCCTCGATCTCGAAGCAGCGGGGCGCCGAGATGTCCTCCAGGTTGATGCCCGCGAAGCCGGGGGCGATCGCCTTGACGATCTCCACGATCGCGTCGGTGTCCTGGGTGTCCAGGCAGATCGGCCAGGCGTCGATGCCCGCGAAGCGCTTGAAGAGCGCCGCCTTGCCCTCCATGACCGGCAGCGCGGCCTTCGGCCCGATGTTGCCGAGGCCCAGCACGGCCGATCCGTCGGTGACCACCGCGACGCTGTTGCGCTTGATGGTCAGCCGGCGGGCGTCCTCGGGGTTCTTGGCGATCGCCATGCAGACCCGGGCCACGCCGGGGGTGTAGACCATGGACAGGTCGTCACGGTTGCGGATGGGGTGCTTCGACGCCATCTCGATCTTGCCGCCGAGGTGCATCAGGAACGTGCGGTCGGACACCTTGCCGATCGCGACGCCCTCGATCTGCGCGAGCTTCGCGACGATCTCGTCCGCGTGCGCGGTCGAGGTGGCCGCGATGGTCACGTCGATGCGCAGCTTCTCGTGGCCTGAAGCGGTCACGTCCAGGCCGTGGACCGCGCCACCGGAGGCCTCCACGGCCGTGGTGAGCTGGCTGACCGCGGATCCGCTCGCGGGCACCTCCAGCCGCACCGTGATTGAGTACGAGACGCTTGGCGCCGTTGCCATGGCCGCTGTTCCTCCGCTGTCGCTGCTTGATGCGCCCTCGATGCTCCCACCTACCGATGGGTACGCGTAAACCCGGGGGCCCACGCACGACTCTCGAGCGGCTCGGGGGGTCAACGGAAGCTTGCGTGCTTAATGTTCCCGGGGCGGCCACCGGAACGGCGCACGAACGGAATGACAATCACGGATCGTTTGTTAGCCTGGGTGAGGCACCGGCTCGATCCAAGCCCCCGGGCCCAACCATAGGCGCTTCGAGCGCCCACTTGCCGCGAGGCGAGCATGGCGGGTCGGTGTCACATGCGTCCGGCGGGGCGCCCCTTTCCGAGGGGCGCCCCGCCGTCGTCATGGCGTCAGTCCCGCAGCAGGTCGGGGACTCCGGCGTCGTCCGGCAGGTCGCGCTCCCCGGAGAGCACCGTCAGCCGCTGGGTGGCCCGGGTCAGCGCCACGTACAGCACCCGCAGTCCCGCCGGGGACTCGTCCGCGATCTCCGCGGGCGAGACGACGAGCGTGGCGTCGTACTCCAGGCCCTTGGCCTCCAGGCTGCCCAGCGCCACGACGCGCTCGCCCAGCCCCGCCAGCCAGCCCCGGGCCTCCTCACGGCGGCCCATGGCCACGACCACACCCACCGTGCCCTCGACCTCGCGCAGCAGCCGCTCCGCCTCCGCGCGCACCGCCTCGCCGGGACTGCGGCCCTCGGCCACCACGAACCGGGGCACCAGCCCCGTGGAGCGCACCGCGCGCGGCGCCTCGCTGCCCGGCATGGCGAGCGCCAGCACCTTCGCCGCCAGATCCGCGATCTCGGCCGGGTTGCGGTAGTTGACGGTGAGCGTGAAACGGCGGCGCGGACGCGTGCCCAGCGCCTCGTCGCGGGCCAGCGCCGCCTCGTCGGGGTCGGTCCACGAACTCTGCGCGGGGTCGCCGACCACCGTCCAGGTCGCGGCACGGCCGCGGCGGCCCACCATGCGCCACTGCATCGGGGTGAGGTCCTGCGCCTCGTCGACGATCACGTGCGCGTACTCGGTGCGCTCCGCGTCGAGCCGGTCCTGCCGGCTGCGCCGCCCGCCCGCCATCCGGTCGGCGTAGGTGGTGACCTCCTCCAGGCCGGTCAGCTGATCCAGCGGGTCCGCCTCGCGGGCGCGCACCTTGGGCGGCGGGCCCAGCAGCGCCTCCAGCTCGTCGAGCATCGCCACGTCGTGCACGGACAGCGCCCCGTTGCCCGCGGCGTCCAGCCGGCGCAGCGAGCGCGCCACACGGCGCACCTCGGGCGGCGTCAGGACCCGCCGCGACCAGCGCCCCAGCCGCTTCTCGTCGGAGAGCGCCGCCAGCACCCCGCGCGGGGTCAGCACCGGCCACCACGCGGCCAGGAAGTCCGTGAACTCCTGCTCGGTGGAGACGTCCTCGTCGAAGCCCTGCCGCTCCTCGGCGGCCAACTCCGGATCGTCGAAGCGGCGCCCGGTCTTGCGCCACAGCGCGTCGAGCAGCAGACGGCGGGCCCGGGGCCGCAGCAGGTTCACCGGAGTCGTGCCGCCCAGCACGGCGTGCCGGATGCCCGACAGCTCCTCGGCGTCCAGCTCCAGCCGCCGGCCGAACGCCACGACCCGCAGCCGGTCCGGGCACCGCCCCGACGCTCCCCCGCACTCCAGCACCCCGCGGGCGGCCTTGCGCAGCACCTTCAGCATCCGCAGCGAGCCCTTGATCCGGGCAACCGCCGGATCGTCGTACGTGGTGGCCTCGGCGCCGTCCACGAGCGATCCCACGGCACGGATCGCGACCTGGCCCTCCTCGCCCAGCGAGGGCAGCACGCCCTCGGTGTACGCCACCAGCAGCGGCGTCGGGGAGACGACCAGGATGCCGCCCGCGTACCGGCGCCGGTCCTGGTACAGCAGGTACGCCGCCCGGTGCAGGGCCACGGCGGTCTTGCCCGTGCCGGGACCGCCCGTGACCTCGGTGACCGACGCCGCGGGGGCCCGGATCACCACGTCCTGCTCGGCCTGGATGCTGGAGACGATGTCCCGCATCGTGTGGCTGCGCGCCTGGCCCAGCGCGGCCATCAGCGCGCCGTCCCCGACCACCGGCAGACCCGTCGTCAGCTCGGGCCGCAGCAGGTCGTCCTCGACGCCCAGCACCTTGCGCCCCTTGGAGCGGATGACGCGCCGCCGCACGACGCGGCCGGGCGCGACGGGGGTCGCCCGGTAGAAGGGCGCCGCCGCGGGGGCCCGCCAGTCGATCACCAGCGGCGCGTAGTCCGCGTCCAGCACGCCGAGCCGGCCGATGTGCAGGGTCTCGGCGACGTCCGCCGTGCCGTCGGGCCGGATCGCGTCTTCGGCGGGCTCCACGGAGGTGTAGGCCCCGTCCGGGCCCTTCTTTCCGTCCTTGCCCTGGAGCAGGTCGATCCGGCCGAAGAGGAAGTCCTCGAACTCCGCGTTCAGCCGGTTCAGGTGCAGCCCCGCTCGGAACACCTGGGCGTCGCGCTCGGCGAGCGCACCCGGCGTGCCGACCTGGCCTCGCTTGACGGCGTCGTCCACGAGGAACTCCGCCTCGTGGATCTTCTCCTCGAGCCGGTCGTACACCCGGTCCAGATGCGTCTGCTCGACCGCGATCTCCGTGTCCCGGACCGCTGCCACGCAGGACCCCCTTCTTGTGCTTCCGTACGTCACGCGCCGTGCGCGCCGCCCCGGCGAGCGGGGCAGCCTGACACCGTACGCCAACCAGGCGTTTCGCGCCCACTCGGCGCGTGCCCCCGGGACGGTCCGGGTCCCGGCTGCACGCCGGGACCGCGGGCCGGCCGAACGACCGCGGGACCGCACCCGAACATCACCCCGGCGTCCGTACTTCCCGTCCGCGGCCGGATCGAGCGCCAGGCGGTAACCACGCTTGACCACCGTCTGGACGAGCGCCGGCGCCCCAACGCCGCCCGCAACCGCGCCGTCGCCGTCTCGACGGCGTGCTCGTCCCGCCCCGCACCCGTCAGCACCCGGAGCAGGTCGGCCCGGGAGACGACCCAGCCGGGGCGCCGGGCGAGCGCGCGGAGCAGGGCCATCCCGGACGGCGGGACGGCGCGCCGCTCGCCGTCGACGAGGGCCGCGTGGCCGCGGATCTCCAGGCGCTTCCCCGCGGCCGCCGGTCTCCCAGAACTCCTCGTCCTCCGGATCCCAGCGCTCGATCAAGCGGCCGCCCCTGCGAGCGGCGGTGCTCGGGGCAGTTATGACGCCTCCTGGCCCTGATGGCTCGTCGGGTGATGCACACGACAGCAGGAACGGCGCGTTTCCGCCCGATGGCCCGAGGTGACCGCCACGCAACCTTGCGCTCACCCGGAGCGCTGGCTCCTTGGGAGCGCCTCGGGCGCCATGACGCGGGCGTCGGCCTCGGGCAGCCAGGCGCCGTCCGGCGGGGTGAGCCGGCCGTCCTCGTCGGCGAGGCGCCGCGCGGCCACGAGCAGGGCGTCCAGTCCGAGGTGGCGCAGTACGCGGCACCACACCATCGAGACCGGCTGTCTCCCTGCGGCGCGGAGCCCGGCGCCGGGTCTGACGTCCCCGGCCGGAAAAGCCGGAAGGCGATGTCCGCCCCGCGCGGTGCGCGGGGCGGACATCGCCTTCCGGCGGGTCAGTGGAGATGGCGGGAATCGAACCCGCGTCCTGTGGTGCGGAATCAGGGCTTCTCCGAGCGCAGTCCGCTGTGCTTTTCTCGGCCCCGGCAGTCACGCGGACAAGCCGCCGACGGGCCCAGCCACTGTGTGGTTTCCCACCGGGCCCCGTGGCCGGGCCCAGTGGTTGAGTTCCCTAGCTGATGCCAGGATCCGGGTCGGGAACAGTCCCGGGCTGACACTCCGCGGAGTCTTCGCTTAGCTACTGATTAGGCAGCGAGGGCGAAGGCGGAGGAATCGCTCTTATTGTTGGCGATTATTTTTTTCGGCATATGGTTTACGAGATCATTGCCGCTTCCTCGGCTCGCTTCCCCTGCTTCGACATCCCCAGTCGAAACCGATCATCCCCATGTTGATTTTTCAAGCTGCTCGCCGGGCGGTGACCGTCCGGCGGTGCTGACGCCATCGTACGTGACCGACGCGCACGGTGGCCAGTGCATTCCGGTGCGTGCGGCGCGCGCCCGCGCTCACTGCCCGCGCTGGCGGCGGCGCGCCGCCGAGACGGCCCGGTCGGCCTCGCGGCGGTCCTGCTTCTCGCGCAGGGTCTGCCGCTTGTCGTACTCCTTCTTGCCCCGGGCCAGCGCGATCTCGACCTTCGCCCGGCCGTCCTTGAAGTACAGGGCGAGCGGCACGATCGTGTGACCGGTCTCCTGGGACTTCTGGAAGAGCTTCTCGATCTCCGCTCGGTGCAGCAGCAGCTTGCGCTTGCGCCGGGCCGAGTGGTTCGTCCATGTCCCCTGGGTGTACTCGGGGATGTGCACGTTGTGCAGCCACGCCTCGCCCCCGTCGAGCTGGCCGAAGCCGTCGACCAGGGAGGCGCGTCCCTGGCGCAGCGACTTCACCTCGGTGCCGGTGAGCACCAGACCCGCCTCGTAGGTGTCGAGGATGTGGTAGTCGTGCCGCGCCTTCTTGTTCTGCGCGATCAGCTTGCGACCCGTTTCCTTTGCCATAGCGCGGCCATTCTCGCACCTCGGCGGGTCCGGGGGTACCGGTTTGCGTGCCGGTCAGCGGGTCGGCGCGCCCAGGCCGTCCAGCACCTCGAGCGCCTGGGACTCGGCGTCCGCGCCGCCGGTGACCGCCAGGTCGGGCTCGATCCCCCGCCCGTCCACCCGCCGCCCCGCGGGCAGCCGGTAGTGACCGACGGTCAGCTCGGCGACCGAGCCGTCCGAGAGGCGACTGGGCATCTGCACCGAGCCCTTGCCGAAGGTGCGCGAGCCCACGACGACGGCGCGCCCGCGGTCCTGGAGGGCTCCGGCGAGCAGTTCGGCCGCGCTCATCGTGCCGCCGTCGACCAGGACGACGAGCGGGGTGCCGGTGTCGCCGGCGTCGTCGGCGTAGAGCGCCTGCTGTCTGCCGTGGACGTCGTAGGTGGCGACCAGGCCGCCGTCCAGGAGCGCCGAGGCCACGCCGACGGCCTCGGTGACCAGGCCGCCGGAGTTGCCGCGCAGGTCCAGGAGTATGCCCCCGTGTCCCGGTCGGCCGGCCAGGGCCCGGCGGACCTGCTCGGCGACGCCCTTGGTGAAGGCGTCCACCGTCACGACGGTGGCGCCGCCCGCGAGGTGCCGGACCCGTACGGACTCCGTCGGCAGCAGGGCCCGCCGCGGGGAGGCCTCCCAGGAGCGCGCGCCGCGCCGCAGGCCGAGCGAGACGGGGGTGCCGGCCGCCCCGCGACCGCGCAGCCTGGCGACCACCTCGGTGACGGGAATCCCGGTGACCGCGACGCCGTCGATGCTCGTCAGCCGGTCCGCGGCGTGCACGCCGGCCCGGGCGGCGGGACTGCCGGACTGGACGCGGTCGATCCTGATGCGGCCGTCCTCGGTGCGCCGCACCCACAGGCCGACCCCCACGTACCGGCCGTCGAGGGACTGCTCGAAGCCCTCGTACTCCTGCGCCGTGTAGAAGGAGGACCAGCGGTCGCCGCTCCGGCTGACCAGGGCCTCGGCGGCCTGCGGGCCGACCTTGCCCGCCGCGATCGCCGCCGCGATCTCGTCGGTGTCGGCGACCGTGCCGGCCGGGATGCGGGAGTGCGGCGGCGTCCGCCGCTCCCCGACGAGGTGCCCGAAGGAGCCCGCCGCGGCGCCGGCCGCCAGGACCGCCCCGAAGACCAGCGTCAGCGTCGCGGCGTGGCGCAGCCGGCGTGGTCTCCCGGGCGGACAGTGGCTCAGCACGTCGGGCAGTCTAGGCGAGAAGCGCGCACGGCACGGGAAGCCGGCCGCGCGGCGCTTCCGGCGCGGACCACGCCGTGCGGATCAGACCTTGAGGTACTTGCGCAGCGCGATCAGGGCCGCCAGGGCGGGCATCAGCACGCCCACCACCAGCACCAGCGGCAGCACCTGGACCACCTCGCCCCAGCCGAGGAAGTTGATCAGCGGCACCTTGGCCTGCAGCTCCAGGCCGTGGTCGATCAGGAAGTAGCGGCCCACCAGGAGCATCAGACAGGCAAGACCGCCGCCGACCAGGCCGGCGAACGCGGCCTCCATGATGAACGGCATCTGGATGTAGAAGCTGGACGCGCCGACCAGCCGCATGATCCCGGTCTCACGGCGGCGGCTGAAGGCCGACACGCGCACCGTGTTGACGATCAGCATCATCGCCACCGTGAGCATGAACCCCAGCACGACCACCGCGGCCAGTGTCATGCCGTTGAGCAGTCCGAAGAGGTTGTTCAGCAGGGCCTTCTGGTCCTGCACCTCCTGGACGCCGGGACGGCCCTCGAAGGCGCTCGCGACCACCTCGAACTTGGTCGGGTCCTTGAGCTTGACCCGGAACGACTCCTGCATCTGGTCCGGAGTGACCGTGTCGGCCAGCGGCGAGTCGGGGAACTGCTCCTGGTAGTGCTTGTAGGCGTCCTCCGCGCTCTCGTGGAAGTACTTGTCCACCAGCGGCAGCGCCTTGAGCTGCTTCTCGATGTCCTGCTTCTGCTCCTCGGTGACGGCACCCTTGGAGCACTGGGGTCGGGTCTTGGCGTCGTTCTTGTTGCAGAGGTAGATCGACACCTGGACCTTGTCGTACCAGTAGCCCTTCATCGAGTCGACCTGCTCGCGGGCGAGCCACGAGCCGCCGGCGAGCGCGAGCGAGAGGGCCACGGAGACGATGACCGCGAAGGTCATGGTGAGGTTGCGCCGGAGGCCGACGCCGATCTCCGAGAGCACGAACTGGGCGCGCATGTTGTCCTTTCAGAAGGCCGCGGTGTGCAGGGCGGGGCCCCGGCTCAGTGCTGGTAGCCGTAGACGCCGCGGGACTGGTCGCGGACCAGTCGCCCCTTCTCGAGCTCGATGACGCGCTTGCGCATCTGGTCGACGATGTTCTGGTCGTGGGTGGCCATCACCACGGTGGTGCCTGTCCGGTTGATGCGGTCCAGCAGCCGCATGATGCCCACGGAGGTCTGCGGGTCGAGGTTTCCCGTGGGCTCGTCCGCGATCAGCAGCATCGGGCGGTTGACGAACGCCCGGGCGATCGCCACGCGCTGCTGCTCACCACCGGACAGCTCGCCCGGCATGCGGTCCTCCTTGCCGCCGAGGCCGACGAGGTCCAGCACCTCGGGGACCGTCTTGCGGATGGTGCCGCGCGGCTTGCCGATCACCTCGAGGGCGAACGCCACGTTCTCCGCGACCGTCTTGTTGGGCAGCAGGCGGAAGTCCTGGAAGACCGTGCCCAGTTGGCGGCGCATGTGCGGCACCTTCCAGTTGGACAGCCGCGCGAGGTCCTTGCCGAGCACGTGCACCACGCCGGTGTCGGTCCGCTCCTCGCGCAGGATCAGCCGCAGGAAGGTCGACTTCCCGGAGCCGGAGGAGCCCACCAGGAAGACGAACTCGCCCTTCTCGATTTCCAGCGAAACGTCCCGAAGTGCAGGACGGTTCTGCCTGGGGTAGGTCTTGGAGACGTTGTCGAATCGGATCACGGTCGCACTCCGGATACAGGGGATCGGAGGCGACCTTACGCGAACGGCCGCGGCCCGCGCAGTCCACGGTCCGTGATGACGGGTTTATCCACCGACCACCAGGGGACAAAGCCGGCATTGGCCACATACGTCACTCTTCGCAGCCGCCGTCCGCGCGGAACGCGCCGAGCGTCGCGGAAGCTGGCACAGTGGGTCGGGGGGCTCGGGAACGTACCATCCCTGTCGCGCGTTGTTCATGTGCGGCCATCCAGGCCGCCTGGGAGGAGGCGACCGCATGACAGTCGACCGACTGGTGTGCGCCAACTGCGCCGGCCCCGTCAGCGAGGGCCGCTGTGCGGTCTGCCGCGCCCATCGCGCCCGCATCCAGCAGGAGAACCCCTTCGCGGCGATCTCCCCGGCGGCGCTGATCGCCCTGCTGGTGGGGCTGCTCGCGGTGGCGTGGGTGGTGCACGAGGCCACGGTGTAGCGCTGCGCACACACACGACAAGCACAGGGGCCCCGCGCCGCTCAGGCGCTGACGGCCCCTGCGGCGTTCCCGGCGGCCCAGGACGCGCACAGGGGCGTGCGTCAGACGGCGGCGTTGCGGTGGCCGCCGACCAGGCGCGGCATCAGGCGGAAGCCGAAACCGCCCGCGATCATCGTGGCGGCGCCGACCAGCAGGAACAGGCTGTCGCCGGCACCGGTCTCAGCCAGCTCTTCCGTGGTGTCACCCTGGGTGACGACCTCGGTGGTGCCGAGGTTGTCGGTGTTGGTGTTGTCGGCGCAGGTCACGCTGTCGCCGTCGAGGGTGCAGGTGGTGCCGTCGCCGTCCGAGCCGCCGGTGCCGGAACCGCCGGTCCCGGAACCGCCGGTTCCGGAACCGCCGGCGCCGTTCCCGGTGCCGGCGTTGCCGTTGCCCGCATTGCCGTTGCCCGCATTGCCGTTGCCCGGATCGCCGTTGCCGTTGCCCGGATCGCCGTTGCCGTTGCCGTTGCCCGGGTCGGTGGGCCCACCGGTCGAGTCACCCGGGTCCGGGTCACCGGTCGGGTCGCCCGTCGTCGGGTCACCGGTCGGGTCGCCCGTCGTCGGGTCACCGGTCGGGTCACCGGTCGTCGGGTCACCGGTCGGGTCGCCCGTCGTCGGGTCACCGGTCGGGTCACCGGTCGTCGGGTCACCGGTCGGGTCACCGGTCGTCGGGTCACCGGTCGGGTCACCGGTCGTCGGGTCACCGGTCGGGTCACCGGTCGTCGGGTCACCGGTCGGGTCGCCCGTAACGCCGGTGGTGGGGTCGTCGTCACCGTCCAAAGAGGCGGAGACGCCGACTTCGGTACCGGCCGCGTTCAGACCGATGTCCAGGCCGACGGCCTGCGCGGCACCGGCGGCCGTCAACGACCCGCCGGCCGCGATCACCGCGGCAGCGGCTATGCGGGCCATCCGCAGCCGCGTGTTCTTCTTGCTCATCTGGCAACTACCCCCAGTAGCTTCTCGTCAGTGGAGCAGCGTCACAGGGGGAGCGTCCTGCGGGGCGGTGCACTGCAAGGCCGGGGCTGAGACCACCGGCCGCGCTCGCCCCCGTTCGCTCGCGCCCCAGTCATACGCATGCCGCGGATCACGATTCCCAGATTTCACAGCGCCGTCAAGGGCCTTCCAAGCGCAATGCCGGAATTGGCGGCCTATGCCACCCACTTGCTTACGGGGCTGTGACCCAAGAAGCACAACTGCCGCCCATCGGACGGCAGTTGTGAAGACCTCGCGAAAGGACGACGCGTCAGGCGCGCACGTCCTGCTCCTGCTGCTTGCGCCAGCGGATTCCCGCCTCGAGGAAGCCGTCGATGTCGCCGTCGAGGACGCCCTGCGGGTTGCCGACCTCGTAGTCCGTCCGCAGGTCCTTGACCATCTGGTACGGGTGCAGCACATACGAACGCATCTGGTTGCCCCAGGAGTTGCCGCCGTCGCCCTTGAGGGCGTCCATCTTGGCCTGCTCCTCCTGGCGGCGCCGCTCCAGCAGCTTGGCCTGCAGGACGTTCATCGCGCTGGCCTTGTTCTGGATCTGGGAGCGCTCGTTCTGGCAGGAGACCACGATGCCGGTCGGGATGTGGGTGATCCGGACCGCCGAGTCGGTGGTGTTGACGCCCTGGCCGCCGGGCCCGGAGGCGCGGTAGACGTCGATCCGCAGCTCGGTCTCGTCGATCTCGACGTGGTCGCTCTGCTCGACGACCGGCAGCACCTCGACGCCCGCGAAGGAGGTCTGGCGCCGGCCCTGGTTGTCGAACGGCGAGATGCGCACCAGCCGGTGCGTGCCCTGCTCGACCGAGAGGGTGCCGTAGGCGTAGGGCGCCTTGACCACGAAGGTCGTGGACTTGATGCCGGCCTCTTCCGCGTACGAGGTCTCGTAGACCTCCGTCGGGTAGCCGTGCCGCTCGGACCACCGCAGGTACATGCGCTGCAACTGCTCGGCGAAGTCGGCGGCGTCGACGCCGCCCGCCTCGGCGCGGATGTTGACCAGCGCCTCACGGGCGTCGTACTCACCCGACAGAAGGGTGCGGACCTCCATCTCGTCCAGCGCCTTGCGCACCGACTCCAACTCGGCCTCGGCCTCGGCGCGGGTGTCCGCGTCGTCCTCGGCCTCGGCGAGTTCGAAGAGCACCGCCAGGTCGTCGATGCGCCCGCGCAGCGCCTCGGTCTTGCGGACCTCGGCCTGCAGGTGCGACAGCTTGCTGGTGATCTTCTGTGCCGCCTCGGGGTCGTCCCACAGCGACGGCGCCGCCGCCTGCTCCTCGAGCACGGCGATGTCTGCCCTCAGCTTGTCGAGGTCCAGAACGGCCTCGATCGAGGCCATGGTCGACGAGAGGGACTTGAGCTCTTCGGATACATCCAGGACTGCCACGCCCCCAGCGTACCGGCACGCCGCGCGTTGCCGCTCCGGTGCGCCGGGACGGGTCGGCCGCCGGCCGGGAAACCCCGTTACCGCTCAGGCCGGGAGGGGGGCCGAGGCATGGGCGAGCGTGCCGTCGGGGCGCCGGAGGTAGAGGGTCAGGGTGTCGTCCGCGGTGGCCAGGCCGGGGTGGGAGGAGGTGCCGGCGGAGAGCGGCACCGGGGTCCACGCGCCGCCGTCGAGGACCGCGGCGACCAGGGCGCCGTCGGCGGCGGGGGCGAGGACGAAGAGCCGGCCGTCGGACACGGCGGGTTCGGGACGGCCCGTTGCGTCGAGGCCGGTGACGATCTCGGAGGGGCGCCAGGCGCCGTTGACGTACGACAGGCGCAGCACCGCGCCGTCGGCCTTGCGGACGGCGAAGGCGTCGAGCGTGCCGGGCGCGGCCGACACCAGGCCGGGGGCGGCGGTGATCCGGCCCGCGGTGGGGACCAGTGCCCAGGCGTTCCAGCGGCCGTCGGTCCAGGAGGAGGTGACGAGGTCCCCGCCGGAGCAGCCGACCAGGTCGATGCGGCCGGGCGCGGAGGACGCGGCGGCGGGGGTGGTGGTGAACCGGGCGGGCTGGTCGACCTGGTACCAGTCGCCCCACGCTCCGCCGCTCAGGGTGCGGCGGTAGACCCTGTGGTCGGTGCCGAGCGCGAAGACGTCCAGCTGTCCGGCTCGCGACGAGACGACCGAGGGGTCGTCGGCGACGCTTATACCGGTGAGCCGGTGCCAGGCGCCGGCGGCCAGATACCAGATGTTCTTGTCGCTGCCCCGGGTGAAGACATACGTGGTCCCGGACACGGCGATCGCGCGAGGGCCTCCGACCGGGTGGACGTCGCGGTCAGGGAGGCGGGGCAGCGCCGTGTAGCCGGACCAGCGCAGCGCGGCCTCCTCGGTGGTCGCCGCCGGGGTGTCGACCGCGCCCTGCGGGGAGGCGGCGGCGCCGGTGGGGGCGGTCGGGGTGGTCGAGGCCTCGCTGGTCGGCTTGTCCTCGCGGCTGGTGGAACCGGCGTCGTCGTCGGAACCGGAGGCCGCGATCGCCCAGCCGCCGAGACCGACGACCAGCGCGGCGGCCGCCGCGGCGCCGATCTTGACACGGCGGCGCTGGAGGGCGTCGGGGACGGCCCGGTGGCGGGCCCGCTGGCCGGGCACCGGGGCGGGCCGGGCGCCGGCCAGTTCCTCCGCGGTGGGCAGCTTGATGCTGGTGTGCGTGTCGCGCGTCGAGTCGGGTGCGGAGCCGCGGACCAGGGGGACGGCGCCGCGCGGCCGGGTGGCCGGCGCGTCGTAGGGCTCGGCGGGGGAGCCGGGGTCGTACGCCTCCTCGCCCTGGTGGTCCCCGGGCGCGTCCACCTCCAGCGGGGGCAGTCCCGCGAGGGACGGGAGCAGCTCGCGCAACCGGGCGCCGACCTCGGCCGCCCTCAGCCGGGAGGCGGGGGCCTTGGCGAGGCACTGGGAGAGCAGCCGCCACAGCTCGTCCGGCAGGTCCGGCAGCGGCGCGACCGACTCGGTGACGTGCCGGCGCAGGACCGCGCCCGGGTGGCCGCCGCCGAACGGGGTGAAGCCGGCGAGCAGTTCGTACAGGACGGTGGCGAGGGCGTAGATGTCGACCGAGGCCCGCGGCGGCAGGCCCTCGATGATCTCCGGGGCCAGGTAGTCGGGGGTGCCGATGATGCGGGTGGCGCGGGTCCGGCGCGGGGAGTCGACCAGCCGCGCGATGCCGAAGTCGGTGAGCAGCGCCGGGGGCGCCCCGCCCGGTCCGGGCGGGGCGGCGCTGTCCAGCAGCACGTTCTCGGGTTTGACGTCGCGGTGGACGACGCCCGCGGCGTGCGCCGCGGCCAGGCCGTCCGCGACGTCCGCGGTGATGGAGACGGCTGCCGCGGGGGTGAGCCGGCGTTCGCGCTCCAGCCGGGAGCGCAGGTCCGTGCCGCGGACCAGGTCCATGACGAGCGCGAGGTCGCTGCCGTCGACCACCAGGTCGCGGATGCCGACGATGTGCGGGTGGTGGAGCGCCAGCAGGGCCGTGCGCTCCTGGACGAAGCGGCCGACGAGGTCCTGGTCGGAGGCGAGGTCCTCGCGCAGCAGCTTGATGGCGACCGGGCCCTCGGGGCCCTCGCCCAGCCACACCGTGCCCGCGGAACCCCGCCCCAGCACCTGGTGCGCGGTGTACCGGCTGCCGATCTTCCGTCCCAAGGCTGCTCCGACTCCTCCGAGGTGCCGTCGTGTTGGCGACAAAGCTACGCGGATGCGAGCCGGTTGGGGGAGCCTGGCAGGGGTGAGTGCGGCTTCTCCGGGAGAAATCACCCTCCAGAAGTCGACAAATCACCACCCCGGCCTCAGTGGAAGGTGACGGTGGGCCGGCCGCCGGAGGCGCACCCGCCGCACGGCACCGGGCGGTGCCCGGCGCCGTGCGCGCGTCGTGCGGGGGTCCTACGGGGTGCCGCCGGAAGTCCCGGAGCCGCCCGAGGAGCCACCGAGGTCCGAGACCCACTTCCAGAAGCCCTCGACACCGTCGCTGGCGGTGCGCCACAGGCTCCTGCCCTCGCCGATCCACTCCTGGACGGGGGTGAGGTACCAGACGAGCAGGATGATCACGATCAGCACGATGATCATCGTGAAGCAGCCCTTGAGGCACCCCAGGCCCGGGATCTTCATGGGGTTGGCGCTGCGCTGCCGAGGCTCGCGGTACGCGGCGGGCTCGGGCGCCGGCGGGCGCTGGGGCTCGTAGCGCTGGTGCTGCGGCTGCTGGTGGCGCGGCGCGTACTGCTGGGGCTGCGGCGGCTGCTGCCGGGGCTGCGGCTGCGGCTGGTACCGCTGGGGGTGCGGCTGCGGGGCCTGGGCGGGCTGCCGGTACGGAGGCTGCGGCTGCGGCTGCGGCTGCGGCTGGTGCGCCTGCGGCGGCTGCTGGGCGGCCGCCCGGCGGGGTCTGCGACGCAGCGGGTCCTGCTCCGGGTCCAGGTACTGGATCTCGGTCTGCTCGGCGCGTGCCCGGGCGCGGCTGAGCTGCGACTCCCACGGGTGCGGCCCCTGCGGGGCGTCCGGGCCGGAGCCCTGCGGCCCGTCCGGCACCGGCGGCATCACACGGGTGCCGTCGCCGGACCCGGCCGACGCCGAGCCGCCCGGGATCACCCGCGTCGCGTCCGCCGCGCCGGCGGCAGAGGCGGGCAGCACACTGGTCGCGGCATTGGGGTCGTACGCGTCGTACCCGCCGGCGGGCGGGCGGTTCGGCAGCACCTGGGTGCGGTCGGCGGCGCCCGGCGGCACGAGCGGCGTGTCCGGGACGGTCGCGGGGGCCGGGTCCGGCGCGAGCAGCGAGGCGACGCCGAGCGCAGCCTCGGACTGCGCCGGGGAGGAGTGCACGCCCACACCCGCCGCGACGACGCGCAGGGCGCGGGCCAGGTTCTCCGCGCTGGGCCGCTCACCGGGCTCCTTGCGAAGGCAGCGCTCGATGACCGTCCACAGCGGCTCGGGCACGGTGGAGGGGCGGCGCGGCTCCTCGCTCAGGTGCTGCTGCAGCACCTCGAGCGCGTTGTCGCCCCTGAAGGGCGGACGGCCGGTGACCAGTTCGTACAGCAGGATGCCGGCGCCGTAGACGTCCACCGCCGAGGTCTGCGGACGGCCCTGGGCCGACTCCGGCGCTATGTAGGCGGGCGTGCCGACGAACTCGTGGGTGCGGGTGACGCCGGGCGAGTCCGCCAGGCGCGCGATGCCGAAGTCCGTCAGCATCGGGTGCATCTGCTGGGCGCCGTCCGGGCCCTCGACCGTGGCGAGCAGGACGTTGGCCGGCTTCAGGTCCCGGTGGACCACGCCGTCGGCGTGGCTCGCCGCCAGGGCGTCGGCCACGGCGGCGGTCAGCAGGGCGGCGCCGACCGGCGAGAACGGGCCGTTCTCGCGCAGGTGGCGGTAGAGGTCGGGGCCGTCGACGAGGTCCATCACCAGGGCGAGCAGCTCGCCCTCCACGACCAGGTCGCGGACCCGGACGATGTGGGGGTGGCGCAGCCGGAGCAGGACGGAGCGCTCACGCAGGAAGCGCATGACGATGTCCGGGTCGCTCGCCAGCTCCTCCTTGAGCACCTTGATCGCGACGGTCTCGCCGGTGTCCCGCACCTGGGACCGCCACACGGTGCCCGTGGCTCCGCGCCCGAGCGGCTCCACCAGTTCGTATCTGCTGCCTACCGGCCGCACGTTCGCGCTCCCTGGATCTTGGCCTGGTCCATGGCCTGTTTCGCCCACTGTAGTGCCGCCGCGTGGGAGCGGGGCTGCGTTCCGGTGCGGGGCGGGCATGGGGTTAGGACGCCGAGTACGGTCGTTTGGTTGCTTTTTCCGACCAAAGCCGACTACTCAAGATCGCAAAGATGGGCACCGGCGGCGAACTGTCGGCGGCGGGTGGGAGGATGCGTGTCGCGGACGTGCATCACCGATCGAGCCGGCCCATCCGGGCCGGCCGAGCCGGGGAGGCCGCCGTCCGCTCCTGTACGTGTCGACGTCCCGGGCAGGGCGGGGTGGGGTCGGGGTCCCGCGCCGCGGTGGATCGGGCAGAAGGGACCGTGGACGGAGATGCAGATCCGGCTGACCGTTCTCGGGCCGCGCGGCGGCCGCGCGGCGCGCTCCTGCGACGTGCTGGTCACCGCGCCCGCGGGAACACCCCTCAGTGCCGTGGCCGGCGCCCTCGCGTCGGGCTCGGGCGGCTCGGGCCAGCCGGCGCGCGGCGGCAAGTCCACACCGCCGCTCTACGCGGGCGCCGAGCGGCTCGACCCGGCGACGGCCGTCCTCGGGGTGCCGCCGCTGCTCGACGGCGCTGTCCTGTCGCTGCACTCCCCCGCCGACGGGCACGACGTCGGCCGCCCCACGGCCGCCGCCCGGCTGCATGTGGTCGGCGGGCCCGACGCCGGTGGCGTCCACCTGCTGCAGGGCGGCCGCGTCCGGGTCGGCCGGTCGGCTGACGCGGACGTGCCGCTGGACGACCCCGACGTCTCCCGGCTGCACTGCGCCGTCACGGTGGACGGCGAGGGGCGGGTCACCGTCGCCGACCTCGGCTCCACCAACGGCACCACCCTCGACGGCGCTCCGGTCGGCGAGCGCGCGGTCCCCTTCCCCGCGGGCGCGCTGCTGCGGATCGGCGAGTCGACCCTGCGGCTGGAGCCCGCGCCCCCCGGGTCGGCCGTCCCCGCGCCGCCTGCCTCCATCCCGGCCGTCCCCGACGCCGAGGGGCACCTGCAGGTGGCCCTCCCCCCGGCCTCCTGGCCGGACACCGGCCGTGTGGCGACCTGGCGTCCCGCCCCCGCCCGCCCCGAGGACGGAGGGGACCGCGGCCCCTCGGAGCGGGCCGCCGCGCGGACGGCGGCGCCTGCCCCCGGCCCGACGACCGCCGGCACCGGCTCCGGGCACATCGTCACGGCCTCCCCCGCAGCTCCCCCGCCCGCTCAGGGCCGGGCGGAAGCCGCGCCGCCGGCCACCCCGGCCCGGCGGGACACCCCGCAACGCGGCCTGCCCGAGCAACCCCCCGCCGACGCGCCCTCCCAGGGCCGCCGCGGCGGCGGGCGCGCCGCGGAGGCCGGCAGCCGGATGGCCGGCGCCATAGGGAGCTGGGCCAGACGGCTGACCACCGGACGCGGCATCCCGGGCGTCGAGGGCTCCGCGGCCGGTGGGACGGGGTACGACCAGGCCGACGCGGCGGCGCTGCGCGAGCGCTGGCCGGATCCCGCGGCCGTCCTGCTCACCGCGCTCGGGCCGGGCCCGCGGCTGTGGGAGCGCGGTCCCGGCCATCCCGACCTGCTCACGGTCCGGCTCGGTACCGCCGACCTGACCGCCGAGGACGGCTTCCGGACGCTGCCGGCCGTGCCGTTCACCGTCGACCTGCGCGATCCGCACACCCATGTGCTGGGCCTGGCCGGACCGCGCCCGCGGCTGTCCGGGCTGGCCCGGGCGGTGCTCGCCCAGCTCTGCGCCCTGCATCCGCCCGGCGTGCTGGAGGTCGTCCTGATCAGCGCCGACCGCTCCCGTCCCGCCGAGCAGCGGGCCGAGGAGTGGGGCTGGCTGTACTGGCTGCCGCATCTGCGTCCGGCCCACGGACAGGACTGCCGGCTGCTCACGGCCTCCGACCGGGAGCAGGCCGAGGCCCGGGTCGCCGAGCTCGTCCGGCGCATCGAACAGGGCCCGCTCGGCACCGGCTGGGCGACGGCCACTGTCGAGATGGTCGCCGAGGCCGCCGCCCGCCGCGAGGGCCCGTACACGCTGCTGGTGGTCGACGGCGACCCCGGCTCGGCCTATCTCCGCGAGGCCGCCGACCGCATCGCGGCCGCCGGGCCGTCGGTGGGGGTGCACCTGCTGTGCCTGGCCGAGAGCCCGGAGCGGCTGGCCGTCCGTTGCGGCGCCGTCGCCGTCCTGGAGGGCGACGTCGCGACGACGCTGCGGATGGCGCCGCACGGCCCCGCGCACATGACCATGGAGGCGGTGTCGGCGGCCTGGGCGGAGCGTTTCGCCCGGGCCCTCGCCCCCCTGCGCGAGGGCGACGCCACACCGCGCCCCACACGCTCCGCGCTGCCGCCCTCCGCCCGGCTCCTGGACGAGCTGGACCTGGCACTCGCCACCCCCGCCAAGATCTCCGGCCGCTGGGCCGAGCCGGCTCCCTCCGGTGGCGCCGCGGCGGCCGTCCTGGGCGCCGGGCCGGAGGGCCGGATCCTGGTCGACCTGGCCGCCGAGGGGCCGCACCTGCTGATTGGCGGCGCGGCGGGCTCGGGCAAGAGCGAACTGCTGCGTTCGGTGGCCGCCGCACTGTCCGCGGGCGAGCGGCCGGACCGGCTGGCCCTCGTCCTCGTCGACGGCGCCGGGGCGGAACGGGGCGAGGGCCTGCGCTCCTGCACCGACCTGCCGCACGTCTCGACCTACTTGTCCGCCTCGGACCCGGTGCGGATGCGCGAATTCGCCCAGGCGCTGTCGGCGGAGCTGAAGCGCCGTGACGAGGTGCTGGGCGGGGCCGACTTCGCGCAGTGGCACGAGCGCCGCCGGCGGCCCGCCGTGCCCCGGCAGGGGGAGCCGGGCCGCGACCCGGCCGCCGCGGCCGTCCCGCAGGCGCGCGGCGCGGTGCGGGTGCGGACCCGCACCACCGAGCCGCTGCCGCGGCTGGTCGTCGTGGTGGACGACTTCGACGCCCTGGTCGCCCCCGCGCTCGGCAGTCCCGGCCGTCCCGCCGCGGGTTCGGTCGTGCGCGCCCTGGAGAGCGTGGCGCGCGACGGCGAGCGGCTCGGCGTCCACCTGGTCGCCGCGACCGGCCGCCCCGAGCGCACCGCGGGCACCGACGCCGACGAGGCGGCGCGGCTGCGGATCGCCCTGCGCACCGAGGAGCCGGAGTCGGCGGTGCTGCTGGTCGCCGTCGAGGAGCCGGCGAGCGTCGACGACGCCCTTCCGGGCCGCGGCTATCTGCGCCGGCCGGACGGCGCCGTCACCGCCTTCCAAGCCGGCCGAATCAGTGGCCGGATCCCGAGGACGGCGACCCTGCGGCCGACCGTGGTCCCGCTGGAGTGGGACCGCATGGGCGACCCGCCGGCCCGCCGCCCGGTCCGCGAACTGGGCAACGGCCCCACCGACCTCGCTCTGCTGGCCAGCGCCCTGCAGCGTGCCGCGGAGTCCGCGTCGGCCGATCCGGCGCCGCCGCTGCTCTGATCCGCCCCGGCCCGTACACCCGCCCGCCCGAACGGCCGTGCGTACGGAACGCCGTCACGCCCGCCCGCCCGAACAGCCGGTCACAGCCAGGTCACGATCCAACGGCCGTGTGCCGAGGCGCCTGGTTCGGCCCCACCCTGGTGACGCCCGCGACCACGGGGCGCAGCTGTGGATGCGGGCGGGCTACGCCGTGGCGATGATCGCGGCGGGCCTTGCCGCGCTGCCGCGGTAGCTGCCGGCGGCGGGACGGGGCGGGCGAACAGCGGCTTTCCGCCCGCGTGATCATGCCCCTGGGCGGCCCGGCGATCGCCTCGCCGGGCATCTTCCCGTTCCTGTGGGTGTGGAACGACATGCTGTGGCGCTGATCTTCTCCAACGCCGGATCACAGCCGATCACGGTCGCGCTGCAGCAGCAGGTCCGGCGGTTCGGCACCACCATCGACGTCCTGTCGCCGGGGCCTGCGTCGCGATGGCCGTCCCGCTCGTCGTCTTCGTCGCCCTCCAGCGGCAGTTCGTCTCCGGCGTCATGGCGGACGCCGTGACGTAGCCGGACCACGACCCCGTGGAGCACCGCAGGTCAGGGGGCAACACTCCGTCGCCGGACGGGTCGCCGTACGCGGCGCACGCACGGGATATAACGGACATACGCCGCGTAAGCCAACATTACGGATGTGCTGCCTTGCCCCGGTTCAGCGTCATCGTGCCCGTCCACAAGGTGCAGGCCTATCTGCACGAGTGCATGGAGTCCGTGCTCGGGCAGAGCTTCTCGGACTTCGAGGTGATCGCCGTCGACGACCGCTCCCCCGACGCGAGCGGCGCCATCCTCGACGCCTTCGCGGCCCGCGACCGCCGGGTGACCGCCCTGCACCTGAAGGAGAACGTGGGCCTCGGCCCGGCCCGCAACGCCGGGATGGCCCGGGCCACCGGCGACTACCTGCTCTTCCTCGACAGCGACGACACCCTCGCCCCCGGCTCCCTACAGGCCCTCGCAGACCGCCTGAAGGAGACCGCGGAACCGGACGTGCTGGTCTACGACTACGCCCGCACCTACTGGGACGGCCGCATCGTGCGCAACCAGCGCGCCGCCCTCCTCGCCCAGGACGGCCGCCCGGCCGGCCCCCTCGACGACCGCCCCGAACTGCTGCGGCTGCTGCCGGTCGCCTGGAACAAGGCGTACCGGCGGGAGTTCGTCCAGCGCCGCGACGCCGCCTTCCCACCCGGCTGGTACGAGGACGTGCCCTGGACTTACCCCCTGCTGCTCGCCGCCCGCAGCGTCGCCGTGCTCGACCGGGTGTGCGTGCACTACCGGCAGCGCCGCCGGGGCAGCATCCTGCGCACCACCAGCAGCCGGCACTTCGACATCTTCGACCAGTACGACCGGGTCTTCGCCTTCCTCGACCGCAACCCGGCGCTCGACGGCTGGCGGCCCGCCCTCTTCGGACGGATGACCGACCACCTGCTGGCGGTCTACAACACCCCCGGCCGGCTGCCCCGCTCGGCCCGAGGCGTCTACTTCCAGCGCTGCAGCGTCCACTTCCGCCGCTACCGCCCGCAGGAGCCCGGCCCCCGTCCCAACGGCGTCCCCGGCGGCACCCGGCGGCTGCTCGTACGGCTCGGCGCACGGCAGGTCTTCGACGCCGTACGCACCGCCAACTCGCTGCGCAGGAGGCTGCGGCGGCTGGCGAAGGACTCCGCGCGGGCGGCCCGGGAGGCGGTGCTGCGGCTGCACTACCGGCTCCAGCGGCGCCGCTCCCTCGACCCGGACCTCGCGGTCTTCGCGGCCTGCCGCTACGGCGGCTACGCCGGCGACCCCGCCGCGCTGGAGGCCGCCGTCCGCGACCTGGCCCCGCACATCCGCACCGCGTGGATCACGACTCCGGCGTACGCCCACACCCTGCCGCGCGGCGTACGCCGGCTCCAGCCCGGCTCACCGGCGTACTGGACGGCGCTGGCACGCGCCACCTACCTGGTCAACAACCGCAACTTCCCGCACGCCTACCGCAAGCGGCGCGGCCAGGTGAACCTCCACACCCATCAGGGCACCCCGCTGGGCCGCATGGGCCTGGACGTCCAGGGGCACCCGGCGGCCTCGGCGGGCCGGGACTTCGCCCGGATGCTCGCCCACATCGACCGCTGGGACTTCTGCCTGTCCGCCAACCCGCACTCGACGGTCGTCTGGGAACGCGCCTACCCCGCCGGCTACACCACCCTGGAGCACGGCCGGCCCGCCAACGACGTCCTGCTGCGCGCCGACGCCGACGACGTACGGCGCATCCGCGCCGGACTCGGCGTCCCCGCGGGCTCCACGGCGATCCTGTACGCCCCCGCGCACCGCGACTACCGCCTCGGCTTCCACCCGCCCGTCGACCTGGGCCGGCTGGCCCGCGAACTCGGCCCCGGGCATGTCGTCCTGTACCGCGCGCCGTACGGTCACGGCGGCACCGCCTCGCTGCCCGAGGGGCTGCCGGACACCGTGCTGGACGTCTCCGGCCACCACTCGGCGCAGGAGCTGTGCCTGGCCGCGGACGGGCTGGTCACCGACTACTCGCCCCTGATGTTCGACTTCGCCGTCCTCGACCGCCCCATCGTCGTCCACGCCGAGGACTGGACGGCCTACCGGGCCGCCCGCGGCGCCTACGTCGACATCACCGCCGAAGCCCCCGGGCCGGTCGCCCGCACCGAGGACGAACTGCTGTCCGTCCTCACCACGGACGCCTGGCACGACCCCCGCGCGGCACAGGCGCGCGCCGCGTTCCGGGCCCGTTTCTGCCCGTACGACGACGGCCACGCCGCCGAGCGGGTCGTCCGCCGCGTCTTCCTCGGCGAGGACGGCGGCCAGCCCGCCGTCCTCCCCCCGGAGCACCGCACCCCGGCCCCGCCGGCCCGCCCCTGACGCCCGGGCCCGGAACGCGTACGACGCCGACCCGCGGGCCTACGACGACCCGGCAGGCCCGAGCCACGCGGCCGCACCCGAAAGGTCCCCGGCCCCGGCCCGGAGCCGGACGGGCACGCGCGCCCCGCGGAGCGCCGCAGGCTCACCCCGGGGGCGGGGCGGGGGTGCGCTCGTCCGGCTTCAGGACGGGCAGCAGTTCGCGCTCGCCCAGCAGCACGCGGCGTACGGCGCGCTCGGCCGCCCGCCCGTCGTCCCAGGGGCAGAAGCGGGCCCGGAAGGCCGCGCGCAGCTCGGCCGCCTCGGGGGAGGACCAGGCGCCGGTGCGGAAGGCGCCGGCGATGGCGGCCTCGTCGCGGGCGACGACGCCCGGGGTCTCGCCGGGGCGGCCGGAGACGAGGTCGAAGTAGACGCCGCGCGCGGCCCGGTAGACCTCCCAGTCGGCGGCGTGCACGACGATCGGGCGGTCGAGGGCCGCATAGTCGAACATCAGCGACGAGTAGTCGGTGAGCAGGGCGTCGGAGGCCAGGCACAACTCCTCCAGCGGGGTGTGCGCGGAGACGTCCAGAGCTCCTTCCGGCAGCTCCGCCGCGCCGGTGCCGGGGTAGAAGTAGTGCGCGCGGACCAGCACCAGGTACTCCCTGCCCAGTGCCCGGCACAGCCGGCCGAGGTCCAGCTGCGGGACGAACTCCCGCTGGTAGTCGCGGTGCGTGGGGGCGTACAGGATCGCCCTGACCCCGTCCGGGATGCCCAGCCGCGCCCGGATGCGGCGCACGTCGCCGGCGTCGGCCGTGAAATAGGCGTCGTTGCGGGGATAGCCGGTGGGCAGCGTCAGGTAGCCGCCGGGGTAGACCCGCTCCCAGACCTCGCTGGAGTGGGGGTTGGCGGACAGCGAGTAGTCCCACTGGTCGGCGTGCTCCAGCAGGCGGCGGAAGCTCATGCCCTTGGCCACCGCCGGGTGGGCGCGCAGGTCCATGCCCATGTGCTTGAGCGGGGTGCCGTGGTGGGTCTGCAGATAGATCTGGCCCGGGCGCTTGACGACCTCCCCGGTGAAGTTGGCGTTGTTCACCAGGAAGCGGGCGCGGGCCAGCACCTCCCAGTAACGGCGCGAGTTCACCTCCACCGCGTCGACGCCCTCGGGGACGGCGTCCCTCCCGCCGCGCCGGACGACCCACACCCCGTGCAGGTGCGGGGCGAGCTCGCGGGCCTTGCGGTAGATCGCGGCGGGGCTGCACAGCACCCCCCTGTTCCAGTACGCCGCGTACACCACCAGGCCGTCGTCGAGCGGGCGGCGCCGCTCCAGCGCGTACCAGCGGCGGTACACCTCGCGCGCCGCCGCGTTGCGGCGGACGCGCAGCCGCCGGGCGGCCCGGGCGCGCAGCTCCGCCGCGCGGTGGGCGGCGAAGCTGCCGGGCAGCCCCGCGCGGCGGAAGAAGGCGGCGCGGTCCTGCGGGCGCAGCCGTCCGGGGTCGTCCAGGACGGCACGCAGCCGCCGCTCCCGCTCGGCGCGCAGCACCGGCAGGTCGTGCCGGGCCAGCAGGGCGTCGTACCGGTCGACGAGGGCGAGGTGCTGCGGGCCCGGCGTGCTGGAGAAGCTGCCGTGGCGGCGCCTGCGCCAGGTGACGCAGACCCGGTCCAGGCAGGCGATGCGCGGGGCGGCGAGCAGTGTCTCGTACGCCACCGGGACGTCCTCGTAGGGCCCGGTGCCGAAAGCGAAACCGGCCCAGTAGTCGCGCCTCACCACCCGGTTCCAGGCGGCGGGGAACACGGTCAGGCACTCGGGGCGCTCGGTGGCCCGGAAGGCGGCGTGGCCGGCGAGGGCGGCGGAGTGGAGGAAGGGGCCGTCCCCGCTGCCCGCGCGGTGCTCCCACACGTCGAGCCGGTCGTGGTCGAAGAGCAGCACCTCCGGATCGCCGGTGGACCGCAGCCGCGCGTCGAGCGCGGCCGGCGCGCCGGGCGCGAGGAGGTCGTCGGCGTCGAGGAAGAGCAGGTAGTCGCCGCTGGCGCGGGCCGCTCCGGCGTTCCTCGCCGGGCCGGGCCCGCCGTTGCGGGGCTGCCGCAGCAGGAGCACCCTGGGGTCGGCGGCGGCCACCTCCTCGACGACGGCTGCCGAACCGTCGGGCGAGCAGTCGTCGACCGCGACGACCTCCAGGTCCGCGTAGCCCTGCCCGAGCACCGACTCCAGGCACGCGCGGACATAGCCCTGCGCCTTCCATACCGGGACGATCACGCTGAACCGAGGCATAGCGCCGAGCGTATGCAGGGCCGGCCCCCGGCGCCCGGCAGGTCACCCGAAAGGCGCAGGCGAGGTGACCGAGGAGGCGATCACGAGTTGAACCCCTCGCCCCCCTGTCGCCCTCGTCCGGAAAGGGCCACGTCACCATGGTCTCGCGCACCCCCCGCCTCACGGTCGTCGTTCCGGTGCACAACGTCGAGAGCTGGCTCGAGGAGTGCCTCCGCTCGGTCGCCGCGCAGACCTTCGACGCCCTCGACGTGGTCATGGTCGACGACGGCTCCACCGACTCCGGCCCGAGGATCGCCCAGCGCTTCGCCGACCGCGACCCCCGCTTCCGCCTCGTCCGGCAGGACAACGGCGGCCTGGGCCACGCCCGCAACACCGGCACCCGGCACGCCGACCCGCGCACCGAGTACCTGTGCTTCCTCGACAGCGACGACATCCTGCCGCCGCGCGCCTACGAGAAGCTGGTGGGGCTGCTGGACGGTTCGGGCTCGGACTTCGCGACCGGCAACGTGTGGCGACTGACCGCCGACGGCCGCAGCCAGGCCTGGCAGCACCGGGACATGACCCGCACCGTCACCGGCACCCACATCACCCAGGACCTGTCCCTGCTGTCGGACCGCGTCGCCTGGAACAAGGTCTTCCGCCGCTCCTTCTGGGAGCGCCACCGCCTCGCCTTCCCCGAGGGCGTGCTCTACGAGGACACCCCCCTCACCATCCCCGCCCACTTCCTCGCCGACGCCGTCGACGTCTGCCACGAGCACGTCTACTACTGGAGGATCCGCGAGGGCTCCATCACGAGGCGCCGCACCGACGTCAAGGGCGTACGCGACCGGATCGCCGCCGTCGACCACGTCAGCCGCTTCCTCGCCGACCCGGCCCGCACCCCGTGGACCCCCTTCAAGCGGGCCTACGACCGCTCGGTCCTCACCGACGACCTGCTGTACTTCATCGACGCCCTGCCGCTGGCCGGCCCCGAGTACCGGCGGGTCTTCATGGAGCGCTGCCGCGACTGGCTCACCCGTGTGGACCCGGGCCTCTTCCCGGAACTGCCCGCCGGGCTGCGCATCAAGTGGCATCTGATCGCCAAGGACCGCCTCGACGACCTGCTGGCGGTGCTCGACCACGAGCAGCGCAACTCCGCGGGTTTCGCCGTCGCCGGCCCGCCGCTGCGCAAGCGGGCGGTGCTGCGCGGAGCGGACGGCGGCCGGATCGCCCTGCCGGCCGCGGCGGCCCGGCTGCGGCGCTCGGACTTCCCCGTCCGGGCCCGGGTGCGCGAGGTGGTGCGGGAGAACGGCCGTCTCGTCCTGCGCGGCTATGCCTACCTGCGCAACATCGACGCGGACCGCAAGGGCGCCGCGCACATCACCGCCGTCGCCGTCCATGGCCGCGGCCGCCGGGCCAAGGTGGTGCTGCTGCCGGTCAGGATCCGTCAGGAGCCCGCCGCCACCCTCAACTCGCGCCAGGAGGAACACTGCTACGACTGGTCCGGCTTCGAGATCGCGATCGATCCGGCGCGGCTGACCACCGGCCTCCGCCAGGGCGAACCGCGGGCCGGCCGCTGGCGGCTCGGAGTGATCGTCGCGGCCAAGGGGGTCATCCGCAGGGCGGGCCTGCGCGCCGCCGACGCCGGCTCGGGGGCGTCCCCGCCGTCGTACGCGACCGCCGGCGGCATGCGGCTGGTGCCGTACTACCGGCAGGGACGGCTGCACCTGGCGGTGGAACCGCAGGTCCGGCGGCTGACCGGGCACCGGGCGACCGCCGACGGCACCGCGGTCGAGCTGGACTTCACCGGCGCGCCGGAGGCGTCGGCGGTGCGGCTGACGCACTCCGCGACGCCCACCGTGCTGGAGTACCCCCTGGAGCCCCCGGCCCGCGGGGAGGCGGACGACGGCGTCCGCCGGGCCCGCGTGCCCCTCGCCGACCTGGCGGCCGCCCGGCCCGCGCTGGACGCCGGGCCCAAGGAGATCCGCCCCGAGGACACCGACAGCTGGGACGTCGCGCTGCTGCGCCCCGGGCACGCCGATCCCGTCCACGTCGAAGGAGCGCCGCCCCCAGGCCACTACGACCTGGGCATCGACCCCCGCCTCGGGGGGACGCCGCGGCGGCTGCTGGTCGAGGCGAAGGCCTCGGGCAAGCTGGTGCTGCGCGACCGCACCCCCCAGCCGGTCGCCGACGCCATCGGCTGGACCGCCGAGAGCGCGCTGGTCGTCGCCGGCCGCCTGGCCCCCGGCTGCGCGCCCGGCCCCGCCGAACTGGTGCTGCGCCACGGCACCCACCGCGTGGAGCACGCCGTCCCGGTGCAGGCCGACGGCGCGCCCGGACGCCGGCCCGGCTCCCCCACGCCGCCCAGCGCCATCCCGTCGCTGCCGCACGCCGGTCAGGAGGGTCCGGACCCGCTGGAAGGGCGCCGTTTCACGGCCATCCTGCGCCCCGGCGCGCTGGAGTCCCTCGCCGGCACCGTGCCGCTGCCCGCCGGCCGGTGGTACCTGTACCTGCGCGACGGAGCCGGCGCGGAGGCCCCCGTGCGGGTGGCGCCGGGGGTCTTCGAGGCCCTGCCGATGGCGGCGGAGGCGGGCGGCAAGTCCTTCTGCGTCGACCGCCGCTTCCACGACCGGCTGTTCCTCGACGCCCGGCCCACGGTGCCGGAACCCCAGCGCGGCCCGTACCGGCAGCGGGTGCTGCGCGAGGTGCACCACCCCCGCACCCGCGGCCTCCCGCGGCGCGAGGCGGTCCTCTACAGTGCCTTCGACGGCCGGGCGTACGGGGACTCGCCGCGCGCCGTCCACGAGGAGCTGCTGCGCCGCCGCGCCGCCGACGGCCTGGAGCACCTGTGGGTGGTCAGGGACGGCCAGGCTCCGCCGCCGGCCACCGCGCGGCCGATCGTGCTGCACAGCGCCGCCTGGTACGAGGCGCTCGGCCGCTGCCGCTACATCGTCACCAACACGCATCTGCCGCAGTGGTTCACCCGCCGCCCGGACCAGACCGTGCTGCAGACCTGGCACGGCACCCCCCTCAAGCGGACCGGCCGGGACCTCGCCGGCACCCTGTGCGCGGACCTGGTGCACCTGCCCCGCCCTCCCCGCGACCCGGGCGTCCAGTGGAGCCTGCTGCTGTCGCCGAACGCGTACAGCACCCCGCTGCTGCGCGCCGCCCTCGGCTACGACGGCCCGGTCGCCGAGACGGGGCTGCCCCGCACGGACGTGCTCTTCGCCGACGACCGCGACAAGACGGCCGCCGCGCTGCGCGACCGGCTGCGGATCCCCCGGGGCCGCACCGTCGTGCTGTACGCGCCGACGCGCCGTGACGACCTGGCGTACGACGCCGAGCACTACCGCATGTCGCCCCACCTGGACCTGGTGGAGGCCGAACGCGCCCTGGGCGCCGACCACGTCCTGCTCTTCCGCTCCCACCCCCTGGTCGCCGACCGCGTCCGCGACGGCGACTTCGTGCGCGACGTGTCCTCCCACCCCGACGTGGCGGAGCTGATGCTGCTCGCCGACGTCCTGGTCACCGACTACGCGTCACCGGCGGCCGACTTCGCCAACACCGGCCGGCCGATGCTCTTCCTCGTCCCCGACCTCGACCACTTCCGCGACACCCTGCGCGGCTTCTATCCCGACTTCGAGGCCCAGGCCCCCGGTCCGCTGCTGCAGTCCACCGCCGAACTGGCGGGCGCGCTGCGCGACCTGGACGCCGTGGCACGGCACAGCGCCGACGCGTACGCCCACTTCCGCGCGACGTTCTGCCCCCTCGACGACGGCGGCGCCGCGGCCCGCGCCGTCGACCGGCTGCTCGTACCCGACCGCCACTGACCCCCGCCGCCACCGACCCCGCGAAGACCCAGGATCCCCATGCCCCGCTTCTCCGTCATCGTCCCGGTCCACCGGGTGCAGGGCTATCTGCGCGCCTGCCTCGACTCGGTGCTCTCGCAGTCGCTGCCCGACCTCGAGGTGATCGCGGTCGACGACTGCTCGCCGGACCACAGCGGCCGCATCCTCGACGAGTACGCGGCCCGCGACTCCCGGGTGATCGCGCTGCACCACGAGGAGAACCGGGGCGTGGGCCGGGCCCGCAACACCGGCGCCGAGCGGGCCACCGGCGACTACCTGCTCTTCCTCGACGGCGACGACACCCTCGCACCCGGCTCCCTGGAGGCCGTCGCCGAACGCCTCAAGCAGGACGGCGACCCGGACATCCTCTACTTCGACCATGTGCGCACCTACTGGTGGGAGGGCGTCGAGAAGAGCCTGTTCGGGCAGCTGCTCGCCTCGGCCGGCACCGACGTCTTCCGCATCACCGAACGCCCGGAGTTCCTCCGGCTGTTCGCGATGACCTCCAACCGCGTCTACCGCCGCGCCTTCTACCAGGGGCACGGCTTCTCCTTCAGCGACGGCATCTACGAGGACGCCCTCGTCTCCTACGTCACGATGCTCAGCGCCGAGCGGATCTCCTGCCTGGCCCGGCCGGTGCTGGAGTACCGGCAGCGGCGCAGCGGCGCCAGCACCCGCAGCCCCGGCCGGGGCCACTTCGTCATCCTCGACCAGTACACCCGGCTCTTCGACTTCCTCGACGCGCCCGGCCGCGAACACCTCGCGCCACTGCGGCCGATGCTGTTCGAGCGGGCCGTCAGCCACTTCCTGTTCTGCCTCGGCAACCCCGACCGGATCCCGCCGCGGCTGCGCGGCGAGTTCTTCCGGCTCGCGGCCCGCTGGTACGCCCGCCACCTGCCGGAGCACTTCGAGCCGCCCGCGGACAAGGCCCTCGGCTACCGGCGGCTGGCCCGCGGCAGCTGGCTGCTGGCCCGGCTGGGCGACGTGCCGCGCACCGCCGGCAAGGAGCTGGCCCGGCGCAGGCGGCGGCTGCGCCGGCACGTCGCCGACCGGGCCAAGGCCGTCTTGTACGCCTACCACCTGCGGCGGCCGCTCGACCCCCATCTCGCGGTGTACTCGGCGTACTGGGACCGCGGGGTGTTCTGCAACCCGGCCGCGATCTACCACAAGGCGCGCGAGATCGCCCCCCACGTCCACGGCGTGTGGCTGGTCCGCAAGTCCGACGTCGCCCGGGTGCCCGAGGGCGTGGACCACGTGGTGCCGCGCACCCGCCGCTACTGGCGGCTGATGGCCCGCGCCACGTACCTGATCAGCAACGTCAACTTCCCCAACGACGTCCGCAAACGGCCCGGCAGCGTGCACCTGCAGACCCACCACGGCACCCCGCTGAAGAAGATGGGCCTGGACCAGCAGCGCTATCCGGCCTCCGCCAGGGGCATGAGCTTCCGCCGGCTGCTGGAACGGGTGGACCGCTGGGACTACAGCCTGTCCGCCAACCCGCACTCCAGCGAGATCTGGGAGCGCGTCTACCCCTCCTCCTGGCAGCACCTGGAGACCGGCTACCCGCGCAACGACGTCCTCCTGACCGCGGGCGCCGCCGAGGTCGCCGCCGCCCGCGCGGAGCTGGGCATCGCCCCGGGCCGCATCGCGGTCCTGTACGCGCCGACGACCCGCGACTACCAGCGCGGCTTCGTGCCCCGGCTGGACGTGGAGCGGCTGTGCCGCGCCCTCGGCGAGGGCTTCGTCCTGCTGACCCGTATCCACTACTTCCACGGCGAGGACGCCCGCCTGCGGGCGCTGCACGAGGAGGGACTGCTCGTCGACGTCTCCCGGCACCCCTCGGTCGAGCAGCTGTGCCTGGCCGCCGACGCCCTGGTCACCGACTACTCCTCGATCATGTTCGACTACGCGGTCCTCGACCGCCCCATCGTCATCCACGCCGACGACTGGCCGGTCTACCGGGCCAGCCGGGGCGTCTACTTCGACCTGCTGTCCGGCGCCCCGGGCGAGACCCCCGGCGCGGTCTCCACCAGCGACGACGAACTGATCGCCGTGTTCCGCGACGGCGCCTGGAACAGCCCCGAGGCGGCCCTGCTGCGGGAGGCGTTCCGCCGCCGCTTCTGCGCCTTCGACGACGGCCGGGCCGCCGAGCGCGTCGTCCGGCGCCTCTTCCTGGGCGAGACCGAGCCGCTGCCCGTCGTACCCCTCGAGGACCGCACCCCGGCCCCCGCTCCCGCGCTCCTGGCCGGCGCCGCGCCGCGCGAACGGCGCTCCGGGCAGCGGAAGGCCGCCGCGAAGCCCTAGCGACGCCCCGTACGGGCCCCGCCGGGATGCAGCCCCGGCCGTGGAGATCAAGCATCGAGAGGACGACGTGACGAGCCGACGACGTCCGGGAGGGTTTCGGTGACCGGCGTGCTGACCCAGCGGGACTGGCGGACCCAGGCATACGAGCTGCGGCAGGTGCGCCGGCCCTCGCCGTACCTCATCCTCGGCACCCTCTTCTGGGCGGTGGTGGCCTACCGCACCTGGCAGTCGCCGATCGCCTCCGACTTCGGGCAGCACGCCGCCGCCGTCGAGCGGATCGCCGCCGACTGGCTGCACCCGGCCAATCCGCTGCTCGACCTGCCGGGCGCCGGCAGCCCCTACTTCACCCCGTACACCGTGGCGCTCGGACTGCTGTCGAAGCTGACGGGCGTCCCCGGCTGGCAGCTGCTCAAGGGGTGCGGCCCGGTCAACCTGGCGCTGATCGTCACCGGCATCGGCGCCTTCACCCGCGTGCTGAGCGACCGGCGCTGGGCGCCGGTGCTCGCGCTCGCCGCGTTCGTCCTGCTGTGGGGGCCGCAGCACAAGGAGTGGAGCGGCTTCCTCGGCCTGCAGTCGATGATCCGGGGGTTGACCTATCCCAGCGCCTTCGCCGTCGGCGTGACGTTCTGGGTGTGGGCGCTCACCGCCCGGGCGGCCCGGCGCGGCGCCGCCGGTCCGTGGCTGCACGCCACCCTGGGGCTGCTCATCGGAACGGTGCTGCTGGTGCACCCCTTCACGGCGATGGGCGCCGTCATCGGCGTGGTCGCCCTCGTCATCGGCATGCAGCGCACCCCGGTCGCCGCCGGGGTCCTCGGCCGGTGGGCGCTGACCGCCGCGGTCGCCTTCGCGGTCGCCGCCTGGTGGCCGTACTTCAGCATCTCCGCGCTGCTCGGCGACCCCACCGTCGACGACGTCCACCGGCGGCTGTACGCGGACCTGTGGCAGTGGTACGGCCTGGCCCTGGCCGGGCTTCCGGCGCTGCTGTGGCGGCTGCGGCACAACCGCTTCGACCCGCTGGTGCTGATGTTCGCCGCGGACTGCGCGGTCGCCGCGTACGGGTGGCTCAGCGGCTCCTACTCCTTCGGCCGGATCTTCGGACTGCTGCTGGTGCCGCTGCAGTTCGCGCTGGCGGTGGAACTCGCACAGGCCCCGCCGTGGACGCCGCTGCGCACCGTGCTGGCCCCGCTGGCGGCGGCGGCGGCCTGCGCGGGGCTGCTGGCGCAGGCCGGCGCGGTCGTCCCGGCCCGCTACGTACCGCCCGCGCTGCATCTGCAGCGGCTGAACGGCTGGCCCAGCTACGAGTGGGCGGGGGCGCACGTCGCCGCCGGGGACGTCCTGCTGACCGGCGGCTACGACCCCCAGCACGTCATGCCCGCCTACGGGGTGTTCCTCGTCTCCCCCGCCTGGCCGGACCCTTCGACGACGGCGGCCGAGCGCCGGCGGCGCGAGGACGACGTGCGCGCCTACCTCTCCCCCGCGACACCGGCGGAGCAGCGCCTGGCCATCGCCCGCCGCTACGACGTGACGTGGGTCATGACCGGGCCCGGCGACCCGGCCCCGCCGGGCGGCGTCGAGGTCGACCGGAGCCCGCGCACGGGCGAGCGGCTGTACCGGGTCGGCTGAGCCCTGCCACGCGGC